>CAZGZY010000014.1:0-13573 GCA_964530365.1 uncultured Candidatus Saccharimonadales bacterium | reverse complement strand
AACAGTTCTGAAAACCATCAACCTCACAACAAAATACTAACGCTTACCATTTTACCGCATCCAGGCACAAGCACAAGCGCATTGACGTGCCCAAACCGCTAAATCATATCTGTCGGCTTAGCGAAGGAGCAAGTGCCGGCGCCGCAATTTATGCACTTCGCGCAGCTCTCCCATCCAGAAAAACAGCACCATAAGCGCCGCTAGGCCATACAATGGCCAAGCGGTCACCAGCATTACCGGCAGCGCCCCCAGTCCTTGGCCCTTGGTAGCTCCAAACGCCCCCACGGGTCCGTTCACCACCGTAATCACCTGCAAGAACCCGCTGTTGCCTTGGCTGTCTGTGACCCGCACAATCACCCGATAGGCCCCCGGGCGCTCGTAGGCGTGGCTTGCGCGCACATCCCCCTCGCTGCCCTCGCTAGACAAGCTCGTGGCGTCATCGCCCCAATCCCAGCTCACCGCATACGGCCCCACGCCACCCACAATTGTGATAGTGCGCGCAATTTGCTGGGCCGGGTTGCCGCCGGTAACCGTCACATTCGTCTCCAAGAACAACTGCTTGCCCACCGCCCCAGCCGGTAGTGACAGTGACGGCGCGTCATAGAACACCTGAACGCTGGCCGAATCCGGCCCCGCTTGCCCCAACGCGTCAACCACCCGCGCCACCAAGGTGTTGGCGCCATCAAACAGGTCCACGAGCAACGAAAACGTCCCGTCGTCCTGACAAGTTGTGGCCCCCGCGAACACGTTATTCTTCTCTATTTCCACAAACGTCGCCGCGGGGCATGTCCCCGATACGGTAATAGGGATGCTCGAGGTCCGCGAGCCATCGCGCGGGGTCAAAATAACCGCCGCCGTGCTCGGAGCCGGCCCCGGCACCGTCCCTGTAAGTCCCAGCGACCCGGATTGCGGATTTACCGCGGGGGGCGCCGCCTCCGCCACCCAACTCATCCCCAGTAGCAGCAGCCCCGCCAGCACCACCGCGAAAAACAACCCCGCGTACGATGTATGCCGGTGCGGCCGCAATTTGCCGAAATGTTCGTGCTTGAGCATTTGTGTTTTGGGGGAGTTTATACACCCACTATAGCATAAGCAAGAATACGTCACACGCAGCCCCACTCGAGCGGCCGGCGGCTCTTGCCCGCGGCCAGCTAGCGGCGACGCGCCTGAGCAATAATGTGGGCATTGTAGCGCCGCAAACCGAGGCGTAAGAGGAAGAACAATACCAACAGCCCCAAAGTAACCAGCAGTAGCAGTTTCCACGGGACCACCCAAAACGACAAGCTCCCCGACAGCTTCTTCCCACCCGCGTACGTCATGGCCAGTTTAGCCGTGTAATGCCCAAATAATTGCTTGTTTGCCAAGGTCTCATCAAACCGCCGGATACTATCGGGCAGCACATTGCCGCCCTTATCGTTCACGAGCACAGTCGCAACCTTGCCGCCAAATGTGTCCGTGACCACAATGGTCCCTTGAGCCTTCTCATGCACGCTCCCTTCGTTTTTGACGCGCACCAGGAAGTCCACCGGCCCATGCTCAAAGAAGCCGTGCGCCTTTTTGTTCTGCCAAGACGAGAACTCTTGCACACTCAGCTTCTCGGTTATTGCCCCGCTCACCTTCAGAAGTACGAGCGAGCCCACGCTAGCCGACAACGCGACGCCTGTGCCGTTCAAATCCGGCGGCACAGCCGTAAACCGCACCACCCCAAAGTGGCCGCCCGGCTCAGCATTCTTGGGCACTGCAATCCTCACCGTCGCCGTTTTGAGCTCTTGCGGCGCTAGATCCAGGTCTGGCACGCCGCTCACCCAAAACTTTAGCGAGTACCGCGTGGCGCCCGTTTCGTCGAGCAGTAATTTTGGCTGGCCGCTTTCATCGCTACCCGCCCCAAAGTCGTCGGCTACCCCTTTAGCAATCAACTCACCCTTAGTAACGTTGCGGACGCGAATTTGTGTCGTAATGGTTTGCCCGGGGTCGGCACTCAGCTCAATCACTGGTGGCGAAATTTCCAAACCTTGCCCGGCCGAGCCGGAGGTACTGGTACTACTGGCGGCCGGCGCTGCGGTGGCTACCCACGGCGAAAATGCTAGGGCCAGCCCCAGCGCACCAACAACTCCACTCAGTAACCACTTGCGCATTAAGGCCAGTGTATAGCATAAGCCGTACTGCCCGCAACCGTATCTTAAAATGACGCCGTGCAAATATAAGTCATCGTAGCGGTATAAACTCCAGCCGCCTGGGCTCCACCGATGTTTACGATGTAGTTCGAGGTAAAGGTGTTCGCATTGGTTGGCACCAGAGCCCCCGCCACGGCGTCACCCGAATTAAACCGGTAGAGCGACCCATTGCTAAAGTTTGGGTTCACCGTGCCACTACCACCTCCCGCCACCCCCACATTCAACCCAAACTGGCTTTGGCCCAGAAAGCTGGAGGTCTGCGAGCCCAGCGCCGCGATCGTGTTCGCCCCCGACGCCAGAGTGGTTCCGTTCACCGTCACCGTGTAGCCGTTGGCCGCGTTCGTTTGAGCCTGCATCACACTCGTACCAGTGCGAGTCGCCGTCGGCGAAAAATCACCAAAATCAATGGTACTACCACTCACCGTCGTGCAGTCAGACCCAATCGCCGTGCCTACACAAAATACCAAAATCTCCGGGGTCACCCCCGTGAGCTGCACCGGCTGGGACGTACTCATGGCCACCGTCCCCGTATCGGTCGGCCCGGTAGCCCCATCTGAACCGGTATAGGTGGTGATGCGCACAAAGTACGATAAGTTTGGCGTGCTCGGGTTCACAATGCTCCCGAGCGTAAAACTCATGGCCGTCCCCGCGTTAATGTTGGCCGCCGCCCGGGTAATGTACGGCGTGCCAGGGTTCGTGTTCACCATCGAGAACCCACCCTGGTTGTCGGCTGTCAATGTCGCGCTGGTGGTAACCGCATCCGTCGGCAAACAAGCCCCCGTCGCCGTCGTGCAGATCGCGAAGCTCACCGAACCAATGTTGGCCGTCTGCGCGGTCGTCGCGTTCACGGTGTAGCTGGTTGTCGCTCCTTGCCCGCTCGAAACCACCTGCACATTGCGCGGCGCTAGCCCCGCCGCCGACGCCGACAACGGTGCCAACGCGACGGCCGCCACCACCAATCGCCGCAGCCACACCCTCATCAGAATGTCGCCGTGCAAATATATGTCATGGTCGCGGTGTACACGCCGGCCGCCTGGTCGCCGCCCACATTCACCACATACGAATTCGTAAACAAATTAGATTTAGTTACCCCGCCCACGCTCGCTACGGTGTCGCCGCTAAAAAACCGAAAGCTATCGGGAGTGTTGTATCCCCCAAAACCCGTCGCCGTCCCCAAGCCCGACACATCCGCGCCCACATTGGGCGTCGCGTTGTCCCGCACGTTCGTCCCAAACTGGCTCACACCCGGCGTCCCGGCGCTGCAGCTTGGCGAGCACCCAGCCGAGTTGAGCGACTGCGTACCCATGGCGGGGATCGTGTTCGCGCCGCTCGCCAGCGTCGTGCCCGTAATGGTAATGGCGTAACCAAACCCAGCGTTCGTGCTCGCGCTCATCAAGCTCGTCGCGAAATTCGTTCCCACCGGCGAAAATGTCCCCAGGGCCACCGTGGTCCCGGTAATATTTGTGCAATCCGTGCCGCTCGTGCCCACGCAAAACACCAGGCTCTCCGGCATTGTACCCGTCACTGTAATCTGAGCTGAAGTATCCATCGCCACAGCCCCGAAGTCTGTACCTGGATATGCGGGAACCGAAGCCGCCACGTCGCTATACGTTGAAACGCGTAGATAGTACTCTTGGTTCGCCGCGCTGGGGTTAAGAACGCTGTTGATTGTCACTGTAGCGGCCGGCGTCCCCGCCTCTACTCCCGGCGCGACTTTCTTGAACACAATACTGGTACCACCAGCACCACCAGCCGTACCCGTATTGGCAGACCACGAGCCGCCAAGCCCTACCACGCTACCAAGTGTCGCAGATCCGAACGATGCTCCCGCCGAGGTGGTAGTTCCGGCACACCCCACTGCGGCTAAGGGCGAATCACAGATCTCAAACTTAATCGCGCCCAATGTCTGCCCGGATGTATTTAGAGTGAATTTTACTACATAACTAGCTGTTGCCCCGGCAGCAGAGCTGCTAACGATTGCGTTGCGGGACGAGAGCTGACCTGTCGCCAATGCCACGCCCGGCACGAAAGGAGCAACCACTGCAATAGCCAGCCCCAGGAGTGCAGTTTTTGTAGTAATGTTTTTGATTTTCACAATTTGCCTAACCGCTTATATTGGCCGTGGACTAGAACGTGCCAGTGCAGACGTATGTGAACGTCGTAGTGTAAGTACCGGGCTTATTAATAGAACCGGCTTGAGCAGCATATGTTACCGTAAAGGTATTGGTCACCGTCGGGCCAGCCGCACTAGCGATGGTGCGCGGCGTAGCTCCAGCCTGGAAAGCCACCTGATCTGCTGTAGCATAAGGCGCACTCGGAGTACCTGTACCCGAGCCAGTGACGTTCGATCCCAGAGCGCCGGATGGTGTAAGCGTTGTCGAATTAGCCTTCAAGTTAATACCGAACAGCCCGGTACCAGCCGCCGGCGGACCAACAGCCGAACCTCCCGCGTCCGGTATACAGTCTGCCGACGATCCAAGGCTTCCCGAAGATGCCCCCGTCACGCCGCTACAGTTATAAGCCGTTCCACCGGTATTACTAGTCATATACGTAATGACATACCCCGAAGCCGCATTGGTTGAGGCGTCTATCTTTGAGACCCCGCCGGTCATCGCCGAAGCACTCAACACATGGTCGGGGGCAGGAGCCAGAAATAGCGTGCCGCCACCGCCACCGCAGGTGCTCAGGTACACGCAAAGTGTGAGGGACTCCTGAACGTTCGCGTTCACCGTAACCTGATCAGATGTAGACACCGCCTCGGCACCGTAGTCCTGCTCGCCACTGCTAGCATCCTGCACGGTGTAAGTAGTAATACGTGTGTAAAACTCAGTGTTCACAACATTCGGGTTCACCACCCCAGCAATCTGAATAGTCTTGGATGCGCTTAGAGAAAACCCAGTCGAGTCATCAAAGTAAACAGCAGTTGCTGTCGGCGCCGGCGCGTGACCACCCGCTCCCGTACCTCTTAACCAGCCGGAGAACGACGCGGACGTCGGCGCACCCGTGGTTAGCGTCGCAGCGGAAACACTGGAGCTATTGGAAGCCGTACACGTGGTTGTTTCCAAGGGCGAGTTACAAACTTCGAGCTTAATAGCCTTCACCGTATACGTCGATGCCGGAGTAAAAGTAAACGTATAGGTCGTGCTAGCACCCGCCGCCGAGCTTCCCAGCAGCGTGGACCTGGCGGTGAGCTGCCCCGCCGCGTTTGCAGGCCCCGCACCAAATGTCATCACCGTCATCGCAATCAGGCCAGCCCAAGTGGCCCCACGTCTTAGCAATTCCCTGTAGTGAGCTTGGAGAATTTCCCCGCGACTCTTCATAATTATTTTAGTTTCCTAATTATATTAATTGTATATTTACTCATATTCTCCATCACTGTAGCTTAAGCGTTATGCCTTAGTCAAATGCATTTTTACAACAATCGTCAGTTAAAGGTCAGTTAAATTTTACTTTGCCATTACTCAACTACATGGCAACTACGTACAAAACAGTGGTTAGGAAACTATTGGAATAAACCGTAAGCTTAAAGTTATGTTGCTACTTTCCAGAAAAGTCCCTAGAACGTACCGGTACAGATATAGGTCTGAGTAGCGGTGTAAGAGCCTGGCTTCACTGCCGTGTCAATGTTAGCCTTAAAGGTCACAGTGTAGATTGTATCAGCGCTTGGAACGCCTTGACTTGAAGCAATGTTATGAGATCCAGCAGTCGTGTCATAGTTATATTTAGCCGACACACAGTATGACCCCGAGTCAGGGGTTAAACCTCCGGCGCTAGAGTCGCACTTACCTGTGGAACTTGCCCCACTAACCTCATTCTCGGCAGTATCCACCAAATTGAAGCCAAATTGTTGTGAACCGGTAGTCGACGTAAAGCCGGCGGTCGGTGCCGCAACCGTTGGGAAAGTGGTGCCACCGCCCGCGAACGCGGTTCCTGTATATGTAAGTATGTAACCACCCTGAGCATTGGTGTTCGCGCAGATCAAAGCTGTACCGGAAGACGTCGTAGTGGTGCTCATTGGGGAGTTAGTGAGAGTAATAGCTGGAGAGCCAGAAATAGCAGCGCAAGAGGCTCCAGACGTGCCAACGGCGAGCACTAAGCTTTCTTGAACGACCGCCGTCTCAGACATTGTCGTGCCTGTTGATAGTGCTTCGGCGCCGAAGTCGGTCTCACCAGACGGAGTACCTGCCGCGTATGCCGTGTAGGTCGTAATTCGGGTATAGAACTCGGTGTTCGCTACCTCAGGGATTTGAACACCGCCAATAACGATTGAGTATGACGTACCGCTCGCTAACGCACTACCAGTAGTCCAAAAGATACAGGCGTATGTAGTACTACGGTTACCACAGTTCGCACCAGTTGTGTCCATGGCCCAGTTGGCGGTAAAAGGCGCGGTGTTGCCGGCCGAGCCTGTGGAAAATGATGCCGCCGCCATAGTTGAACTGCTCAAGACAGTACAGGACGCGCCGTCAATTGGCGAAGTGCCGCAAAGCTGAAAACCAATGGCCTTAATTGTAGCGCCCGAGTTCAATACCGAAGGGTTAAAAGTAAACGTAACGTTCTGAGTCCCGGCTACCGGCGCAGAAGTAGTTAGCGTAGCCTTCCTGGGCGTAAGCTGGCTTACCGTTGCCTCGGCTCCCATTGGGACAAAAACACTCCCTATGATAGCCATGACCCCAATCCAGGTCGACACTTTCCTGACAAGATGCCCATAGTACTCTCGAAGAATATCCCCTCTTGTAACCATAATACTAGTTTACCTTTTTCCTAACACATTTATTACTACAACTGTAGCATAAGCTTTATTGCCCAGTCAATTACTATCCCGAACCTACTAAAACGTTCCCGTAGCCACAAATGTCAGGCTACCCGTGTATCTACCGCCCGGTGTAGTGTTTTTTATGTTCGCCATAAAACTCATGGTAAACAGCGTCGGACCCGATGTCTTCGCAGATGACGCGATGATATCGCCCGAGTTGTAAGTGTACTTATTAGGCACGGAGTAGGTCATATTAGTACCATAGGTAGTACCAGCCTGTGCATAGTTGCCAGCCTGACCGTGGCTGAAGCTTGAATTATCGAACGTCTGATTATCGGGCACCTCGTTCTCATCCTGACCCACGGAATTGGGAGACGTATTGGCTCGCAAGTTCATTCCAAATTGCTCTGCCGTACCCGGAGACGCCGGAGAGGCGTTATTGCCCATCGGGGTCAGCTGATGGCCATTATAAGTAGGCGGCGTACCAAAAACCTGCACCACGTAGCCGTACGATGTGTAGTCTGTAACAGTAAACGAGGCTGTAGCGCTACTTGCTAGAATTGTAGAAAGAATCCCCAGATCCATGGACGACTGATTGACTACCAACGTTAGCCCGGGCTGCGCGGTAGTATCAAGCCCAGCATTGGTCTGGTAACTCGCCGAGCCAGAATTACCTACAAAGTTGTCCCCCAACGTGGAACCCGAATCGTCGGTCCCCGGGACATTCGAGAAATGCGCCGAGCCGCTGGAAAAGTCGCCGTTGGCCGCACCCAGCTCGCTCTCATTAATAGAGTAGCTGTTCGACTGCTGCAACTCCGCGTGGGCAGCGCCCGACACCCCAAGCAGCAGGGCCAGCGCGATCACAACCTGTCGATTCCACCGTCTCATTACTCTCCATCTTGTCGCATTTCGGCTTCCAGCGCAATCCGCTTGCGCTTCTTGGCATGAACAAACACCCTCCGTGGCGTCGGGTAGACATAAGCGGTATACTAAGGGCATTAAGCTAGAGAGTCTGTATGCCCCCGGCCTCATCTCCATTCGACGCCCCTCAGCCCGGCGTCCCCAGCCCGCCGCCCGCCGGCAAACCGCCCGAGAAACCCAAACCTGAGCGCGAACATCTCGGGTGGGACCGGATTAGGGGCCGCGCCACCACCATTGCCAATATCTCGGCGCTGTTTATATGTTTGGTGATCGTTGGCGTTGCGGGCGGCTACTTCTACGCGCAAAGCCGCAAACCGACGCCCACCACCAACCCGCCCGCTGTGCAAACGCTGTCGCAGGCCGAAATCGACAAGCTCTCGGAGATCGGGGCCAACCTCGGCACAGCCGGGCAAACCTTAAATATTGGCGCCAACGCGCTGTTTCGCGGCAAAGCCGAGGTTACCGGCGACCTCACCATCGGCGGCCGCCTCAACGCCAACGGCCCGGTGACGCTCAGCGAGCTCAATATCACCGGCACGACCGCAGCTACCGGCCTCAACGTCGGTTCCAACCTCATCGTCGGCGGCAACGCCACCCTACAAAAGAGCCTCACTGTGGCCGGGCTGGTCACCCTAAACTCCAACCTCAACGTAGTCGGCGCCGCCAGTATAAATACCCTGAACGCCAACACCCTCACCGTGCGCAATATCGCCATTTCCGGGCCACTCTCGATTGCGCACCTCGCGACGCAAGGCCCCACGCCGTTCTTCGCGGCCGGCAGCGTGGGCACCGGCGGTACGGTGAGCATTAGCGGCAACGACACGGCCGGGCAGATCAACATCAACACCGGTAGCGGTCCCGGCGCGGGCGTTACGCTCATGACCGTCACTTTCCGCGCAGCCTACGGCGCCGCTCCCCACGTGCTACTCTCTGCCCGCACCGCCGGCGCGGCCGCGGCGCAGGCGTTCGTGCTGCCGGCCAGCACCAATTTCCGCGTCATGGCCAACACCCCCCCGGCCGGACAGACCCTCAGTTTCGATTACTTCGTTACGCAGTAGCCTTGCACCCCAGAGGTTTTGACATCTTTGCAATACATTTCGTAACTACCGTGATAGTTCGACTCAAACACCTCAAGCACCGGCTCCGGATCGCAAAACCGACTAGCCTCGCCGAGGTAGGACCGATAGCTCGACCACTCATACCCCCCGAGAGGGGCAAGCTCAACCGGGTTGCGGTGAATATAGCGGCTCACGCCAACCAAATCTGCATTACTAGTAATTAAGCGTAGCTGGTACCGCCCCTGAAACAAGTGCCCTACCTGGGCGTACCGGCCGTTATAATACTTAACATAACTCACCTCAAAACACCGCATGGCCCGTTCCAGCGAGCCCCCGGCTTGTTGCCGCACCAATAAATGGTAATGGTTGGGCATCAAGCAATAAGCCGCGACCCCGACCCCATGTTCCGCCGCGGCGTCCGTTAGCGTCCACAAGAACCGCTCGTAGTCGCAGGGTTGGTGAAATAGCGGCTCGCGGTGATTCCCGCGGTTATACAGATGGTAAAACGCCTCATCTACGATTATTCGGCGGGGTGTAGACACAAACGGCTCCCTTAGCGGTATCACTATACCGAACATAAAGCGAACAATCAATTCTCGGTTTGTCAAAACCTCTGGGGTGCCAGGAAGCCATCGTATAACCCTTACGCTTACTGTATGATTTAATCATGCTCGACCTCGTCTCAAGCCAGTTTGTTGGCCAGAGCCTACACTTTGGCATCAACTTGTTTGCCGCGCTTGCCTGTGTCGCGGCCGGTTGGTTATACCTAGACGCCTGGACCGAGCGTCACCGCCCCAAAGAATTAGCGAAAGGTGGCGGTTTCCTGCTACTAGCGGGCGGGTTTATAACCACCGGCGCCACCTGGAACGACCCCGGCGCCCTTGGCGTCCTCGCCACCGCCCTCGAGCTAGCCGGCTACATTGCCGTCGGCGTCGGGGAGCTCCTCGAGCCGATCCAAGCTCGACCCAAAATCCCCGGCTACACCCCCGCCATCACCTTCAGCGCTACCGGCGTTACGGGCGTCTTAAGCTGGTGCCTTCCTTTCGCCGCTCTGGGCGTCGCCGCGCTCTATTGGCAACGCGTCGTTGTTGGCCTCGAGCGCCACTACCGCGCTCCCGCCGTTTCTTTTACGTTACTCGCCATTGCCAACGCGTTCGCCCTAGCCGACCGGTGGCAAACTAGTGCCAACCCGTTGCTCCAACAACTCGCCCAACCGCTCGGGCTGTTTTGGGTGATTGACCACCTCATACTGGCCGCCGCCGCCATAGTGCTAGCCCGCTGGGTCTGGCGCTACCTCGCCAAACGCCTGCTCAGCCAGTTGTTCCTCACCATCACCAGCCTCACCTTCATCGTGGTTCTCATTGCTACCGTTAGCGTTTCGGGGATTCTCCTAACCAACCTCCAACGCGACAGCCTCACTAGCCTCGCCACCGCCACCAAGGTGCTTGGTTACGCCATCGACAGCAAAACCGCCGAAACCCGCACCGATGCCGAAGTTCTAGCCCAAAACCCCGGCGTGGTCCAAGCCGCCACCGCCCGCGACTCGGCCGCGCTCAGCACGCTGGCCAATGCCTTGCTGGTTCAAAAGCAGCTATCTGAAGCCATAATCACCGATGAGGCCGGTCTGGTTCTGGCCCGCGCCTCCGACCCTGAGCGCCACGGCGACTCACTCTCCGCCGACCCGCTTGTCCAACACGCCCTGGCCGGCACCACCACCTCCAGCATCGCCAGCCACTCCGGCGCCCTATCCCCAACCTTGGTCACCACCACCGCCACGCCCATCCGCATTGGCGACCAAATCATCGGCCTAGCCTTGGCTAGCGTCGCGCTCGACAACGCCTTCGTGGACGGCATCAAGCACACCACCGGCCTCGACAGTACCGTCTATAGCGGCTCAACCCGGGCTGCCACTACCCTTACACAAGCCGACGGCGTCTCGCGGGCTATCGGCACAAAAGAGGCCCACTTGCAAATTACCACTCAAGTCCTCAAGCAAGACCAAATTTGGCAAGGCGTCACCGACATCTCCAACCAATCGTTCCTGGCCGTCTACCTGCCACTCAAGGATGTCGATAACTCCGTCATCGGCATGCTCTTCGTCGGTCAGCCCCAAGACGTCGGCTTGCAATCGGCCAGGCAAGCCATAAAACTCACCTTCGCTAGCGCCGCGATCCTGCTCCTCTCCATTATGCTGCCGGTATATTTCATTGCGCGTGGGATTTCTCGGCAACTTCATTAAAATTTCATAATAACAAGGTACAATGCGGACTATGATTACCTCCATTCTCATCGCCGAAGACGACCCAATGATGTCCCACCTCTACCAAAAGGTCTTTAACTTCGAAGGCTACCAGGTAGAAATGGCAGCCAATGGCCAAGAGGCTCTCGATAAAGCCCGGGTTTCCAAGCCCACCTTGGTGATCCTCGACATCATGATGCCCGTGCTCAACGGCCTCGATGCCCTCGACCAGTTCAAAGCCGATGCCAACCTCAAGGCCATCCCGGTAGTAATGCTCACTAATCTGGCCGGCCAGCAGGACGCCGAGCGCGCCCTAGCCAAAGGGGCCGCCAAATACATCATCAAAAGCGAGCAAGACCCCAAAGGCGTCGTCGCGGTCGTCAAGGAAGTGCTAGCCAGCGCCGGCGCCCCAGTCGCCCCCACGCCCCAGCCTCCCACCCAACTGCCGTCCAGCGGGCCTTCGGTTACGCCGCCGGCATTATAGCCCAGTTAGCCGCGCGCTCAGCTGTCCGGCCGTCAAAAGCCCGGTGTAGCTCCCCACTACCTTTCCCGTATGGTCGATGAAATAGTGGGTCGGCACGGTTGGCGTACCCAACTGGTCGCCCAAGACAGCCGCCGCATCAATAATTGCCGGCACATCATAGCCGGCTTGGGCGAGCATCGTTTGCACCTTGCCGGCGTGCTCCCCCAGGTAGAGCGACTCGACATTGAGATTGCGGTGCGTTGCCAATTCGCTCAGGGCCGGCAGCTGCTCAGCCGTCGCCGGCGCCCAGGTAGCCAGCACCGTAATCAGCGTCGGCTTGCCCTGGAAGCTCACCGGCAACACCGTGCCGCCGCCAAGCGTGGGCAACCGAAACGCCGGGAAACTATGGCCCACAAATTTCGGGGCCGCCGCAGCGCCGACCACCCCACCCGCCAAATCGACCTTGGTTTGAGCCAGGGTTACGCTGGGCAGCGCCCACGACCATGATCCCACGCGCAGCACCGTTTGCTTCGCTAGCCGCATTGCGGGCGTCAGCGCCGTTGGCCGGTCCACGCTAAATTGCTGCGTCACCACCGTTCGGTAGCCCGGGGCTATGGCCTTCAGGTAATACGCCCCCGCCGGCACCAGCAAATTAAACTGACCATCCGGCCGCGTGCGCTGCGGGTTCGATTGGCCGTAACTCGCCGCGTCCCATTCCACCCACGTCCCCGTCTTCGGCTGGCGCGCGTACAATGTAACCGTCGCACCACTCACCGCCCGCTCACCCGCCCCGGCTGCCATCACCCGTGCCGCCGCACCCACCACCACATCGCCCAAACTCCGGCTGGTTTGATTCCCGGCGCCATCCACCGCATTGGCCGTCAAATGATACAGCCCGGGTTGGGTAAACGACAGCAGTCCCGCCCACAAGCCGTTATCCGCGTTCTGCCGCAAGTAGAAGCTCTGCGCAGCCCGCTTGGCCCCATCGCGTGCGGCCGACACCACCAAGCTCACGGGGCCGCCCACCGCGTTCATCGTGATGGTTTGGTCGGCCCCGACCACGGACTGCCACCGCCCCGCCGCGTCCAGTTCTGCCGCCTGGGTCCCATACGACACCAGCTCACTGCCAATCCGTGGCGGCACGCGGTCAATTACCAACGTTACCGGCGCCGTCTGCCCCACATTCCCGCTCGTGTCGGTGGCCCGCACCACCAAACTATAATTGCCGTCCTCGGAACTTGCCGGCACAAAGCTGAAATTCACCGCCTTCGTACCTAACTCCGGCGGGCTCGCCACCACGGCCCAATCTTTGCCGCCGTCCATTGAGTAGTCCACCCGGGCCACCGCTACGTTGTCCCGTGCCACCCCGGCGATCGTCACCACCTGCGCAAACGGCCGGCTCACGTTTGTGCTCAGCGCTACCGTTGGCACTACCTTCTCCGTCGGCACGGCCTTGATCGCGACCGTCCCCCGCGGCGTCACCGCCCCCGTTTTAGGCGTCGGGCTGGGCTTCGGCGTTGGAGTTGGTGTAGGACCACCACCACTCGAAGCGCCCAAGGTCATAAAAGTGTTATCGCCCGAAAACACCGGGTTATTACTCTCGTCCATCCCCTCTACCCGAAAATGGTAGCCCGTCCCCACTTTCAACCCGCTCAGCACCACGAGATGGTCCGTTACCAGATTCAAATCGTAGGCGCTATTTGTACCATAGCCACCGGTCTCGCCATACGACACTGCCGTACCCGTTACCGCGTCTGTATGCCACCGCACAATCGCCGAGCTGCTGGTCGGGTCCACCATCACCGCCGAAACTCCCTGACCCGCCACCCCGGCTGACATATCCACCGCTGCCGAAACCGATCGGGATCCCGAGCAGTCAATGGCACCAGCACCACTCGCATCATCCGTCGCCTGCACATTCCAATTAGCAGCCGTACTCTGCCACACATTCGGATGAGATCG
>CAZGZY010000013.1:0-14434 GCA_964530365.1 uncultured Candidatus Saccharimonadales bacterium | reverse complement strand
TTGCCAGCGAGCACAAAAAAGGGCGGGTGATTAACCCCGACCACGACATCGAGACCACCAAGAGCATCCTGGACAAGATCGCGGCCGACCCCAACATCATCAACCGCAGCGCGGCCGATGCCGGGAAACCGACGGCAGCCGCGGTGGCGGCGGTAGCGCCGGCCATTACCCTCGTGCCCGCCCCGGCAGCCGCGGCGACCACGCCGGTGGCCCCCCAGGCGGCGCCGGATCCCAAGAGCCTCAAGGCCGGCCAGTTCATCCTGTACAAACCGGGTCCGGGGTGCGAGGTGTGCGGCGGCAACGGCTACCAAGGGCGCATGGGCATTTACGAGGTACTGGAGGTGGACGACGCGATCTCGAAGATGATCGTGGGTCACGGCACATCCGACGACATCCAGATGGCCGCCATTCGGGCCGGCATGCTCACCATGCAACAAGACGGCTTTGTGAAGGTGCTCATGGGCAAGACCACGATTGAAGAGATTTTGCGGGTAACCAGGGAATAATATGGGGCAATTTAGCTACAGCGCGCGCGATAAGGCCGGGGCAATCCAGAAGGGCAATTTATTTGCCCCCGACCGGGCTGCCGCGACGGCCGGACTGGTCGATAAAGGCCTCACGCCGATCCTGGTGAAAGAGCTCGCGGCGGAAAGCAAGGGCGCAGGCATCCTGGGCAAGCTGGCGGCTTTCGGCGGCAAGGTGAAGCTGCAAGATAAAGTGATCTTCAGCCGGCAGTTTGCCACCATGATCAACGCCGGCGTGCCGATTGTGCAATCGCTCAACATTTTGCGCGAGCAATCCGAGAACAAGAAGCTTCAGAAGGTGGTGTCGGAGGTATCGAAGACGGTGGAGGGCGGCGCGACGCTGGCCAATGCTCTGGCGGCCCACCCCGACGTGTTTGACCAGATTTACGTGAACATGGTGAAGGCCGGCGAGGTCGGCGGTATTTTGGACCAGGTGCTCGACCGACTGGCGATTCAGCAAGAGAAAGACGCAGAGATTGTGGGCAAAGTGAAGAGCGCTATGATTTACCCGGCCGTAATTACCACCGCCACCGTGAGCGCCTTCTTCTTCCTCATGACGGTGATTGTGCCGAAGCTGTCGAGCATTTTTGAAGACGCGGGAGCCAATTTGCCGGTTTACACCAAGATAATGCTCGCGATTTCGGGGTTTTTGGTGAAGGACTGGTTTATCGTGATTGGCGGTGTGGTGGTGGCGGTGGTGGCGTTCGCGCGCTTTAACAAGACCGAAAAAGGCAAGCGGATTATCGATAAGCTGATGCTCAAGGCGCCCATTATTGGGCCAATTCTGGTGAAGGTGAATATCGCGCGCTTTGCCCGCACCTTTGGCTCGCTAATGGCCTCAGGCATCTCGGTGCTAGACGCCATTAACTCCACAAAGTCGGCGCTCGGCAGCACGGTGTACCGCGACGAGCTGGCGATTGTGGCGCAGAAGGTGAAGAACGGCCGGCCCATGAGCGAGCAGATCCGCACCTCCAAGAACTTCCCGGCCATTGTGGGCCAGATGCTGGCGGTGGGCGAGGAAACCGGCCAGATCGACTCGATTTTGCTGAAATTGGCGGAGTTTTACGAGAAGGAAGTGGACACGGTGGTGTCGGGTATTACGTCAATTATCGAGCCGATCTTGATTATCGTCCTGGGTGGTATGGTGGGCTTCATTGTGATCTCGGTGTTTGGGCCCATTTCGAGCATTGGGAACTCGGTGTAGGCGGCCGTGGAAATTGCTGGATTGACATCTAACCACAAGCACTTTATGATTCAGGATAAATAGAGCTTATTAAATCGCTTTATTCCACAAAATTTTAAGGAGGTGAGCACTCGTGTCTATATCATCATTAAAGAAACAGGGCGGATTTACGCTCCTCGAGCTCTTGATCGTGATTGTGATCATCGGCATCTTGGCGCTCTTAATCATCCCGAACATTACGTCCGCGCCGAAGAAGGCCCGCGACACCAAGCGTAAGACGGACATCACGACCGTCCGTAAGGGTCTCGAGGAATACTTTGTGAATAACAACGTGTATCCGGCAGCTTTGTCTGACCTAACGACCGGATCCGCGCCGATCATTAAGACTCTGCCTGCGGACCCGAAGGCCGGCTGGCCGGTGTACACCTACACGCCTGCCAACACGAACTCCACTTACAAGCTTGATGCTTGCTTGGAGAACGACCAGGACAACGGTGCAAGCGTGATTGACCCCGCTTCGTCTGGCCTGACTAGCTGTACTACCAAAGTATTCGAGCTCGTCAACGGCAACTAGACCCCCGTCCCCGACTGCAAAAAAGACCCCTCGGGGTCTTTTTTAGTTAGGAACGTTGGCATAAGCGGTATAATGCGAGTATGAGTCTTCGCAACGAACGCGGGTTTACCTTAATGGAGCTGGTGGTGACGGCCGCGTTTATGGGTATCGTTATCGTGGCGATTGCCGGGTTGTTCATTGGGCTGCGGCAGATTAACCGGGCGGCCAATAACTACACTATCGCGGTGCAGGTGGCGCAGCAGATTGTGGAGAAGTATCGAAACACGGCTTATTCGAATATTGCTACGGGCACAACGGATGTAACTTCGACGTACCTTCCGGCTTACCCAAGCCTACTTGCGCCCCGCAGCGCCACCACGACGGTGGCCTACATCACAGCAACGGGTGCTAGCTCAGGGACCGATGTGGGGATGAAGAGGGTGGATGTGGCAGTGAGCTACACGGATCGGACGGGAGTGAAGAATGTGCAGTTTGAGACATGGATAGCCAACAAGGGGTTGAATCCATGAGGCCACAAGCTGATATGAGCGGGCGGGCGCTTGGCCAAACCGGCGGCTACACGTTGATCGAGATGCTGGTGGCGATTTCCATTTCGACGTTATTAATTTTGGCGATTGGCAATTACTCGGCCAGTAGTATCTTGGGGAGCAACCAGGATTACAACAAGACGCTCGTGCTCACCAACGCCAAGGAGGCGGTGGGAATTGTGGCACGGCAAGCGCGGCTGGCGCGATCGGTGCTGGCGAGCAACGCGCTGCCCGATACCTACGCGCCGGGAGCGCCCAGTGACCTATACAGTTGGAGTGGCGCCGCCGGGAGTGGAACGTCACTAATCTTAGCGATACCTTCGAGAACCGCGGGCGGGGATGTGATCTACACGGATGGTTTGCACAAGTTTGTCCAAACCGATAACGTAATCTTCTATCTGGATGCGAGCACCAAACGTCTGTACAAGCGGGTCATCGCGAACCCGGTGAGTGGTAACTCTGCCATAACGACCTGCCCGCCCGCCCATGCCACCGCGATGTGCCCGGCGGACGCCGACGTGGTGGATGATGTGGCTAACCTCTCAACCACTTATCTAAGGAGCGACGGCTCTATTTGCGGCAGCGGTTGCTCGCCGGACAATACCGAAGCCATCAACTACACCGTAACGGAGACGCGCATCATTAATGGCAAATCGTATTCGGGTACGTACACCACACTCATTACCCTGAGGAACAAGTTTTGAGACACTCGCGACGGATCACGATGGCGTTCATGCAGCCGTTGCGGGAACGCAGGCAGGGCGGCTACGTGCTGCTCCTGGCGCTCCTGATGTCAATGGCACTGTTTATTGGGCTGAGCGGGATCTTGTCGCTCAGTTTGGCGAACTTGTCGTCGGCTAAGCGGACAATGTTTGACACCGGCGCGCTATACGCGGCCGAGGCGGGGGTCGATAACGCGATCTGGCAGCTCAACGCCACGGGCGGCACCTACACCGGGACAAGCTCGCTGGCTAGCTGCACGGCCACCGGCGGCGGGGGCGTCATAACGGCGTTCAACGACACGGTGAAGGGCAAAGGTACCTTTGAGACCTGTGTTGGCAGCGGGAGCATCGCGCACGAATATATTGTGTATGTAGTGGGCAGCGTGTATAAGACGGCGTCGGCCGCAAGCCCGGTGTCGGTCCGTAAGCTAAAGGTGACGGTGGAGGGCAGCCCGGCGGGGGCGTATGCGGTGCAGTCGGGTCCGGGAGGGCTGATAATGCGCAACTCGGCCACGGTTTCGCAGGGCCCGATCTATATTGGCGGGTACCTCACCATGAGCAACCAAGCGACCATTGGCTCGTCGTCGGTGCCGATCGCCGTGAACGTGGCCAACGCTCGCTGCCCGGCCGGGGGTGGCGCAACCTTCCCGGTAATCTGCAACACCGGCACTAACCCCAACCCCATCACGATTAACAGCAACCAGAACCATATTTACGGGGCTGTGAGCGCCAACGACCAAACCAACTCGTATTCGAGCTACATGACCAACTCAGGTCTAATTGCGACAAGTGGAGTGACCGCGCCGAGCCTGCCGGGGTACGACCGAGTGGCCCAGGTGGGTGCGGTAGCTAGCACCATTACCGGAGCGGCAGCTAGCTGCAGCGGCAATGGCACGACCCTGACGTGGCCGGCTAATGTGAAGATTACCGGCGATGTTGAGATTAAGAATAGCTGCACCGTCACGGTGATGGGCAACGCTTGGATTACCGGCACCTTTACGATGCGCAACTCGGGGGTTATCAAGGTGGGCAATAGTGTGGCGAGTCAGCCGACGATAATGGTGGACGGCTCGGGTGGCGTGACGACCCTCCAGACTTCCGTTGTGGCCACGAATGCATCGCAAGTTGGGATGGAGTTTATTACCTTCTATTCGACGAATGCTTGCACAACGGCTACGACTTCGCCGGCTTATTGCGACAGTTTGACGGGTACGAGTTTGTTTAATTCGCAGTCGTTGGTGACGGTAAACATCGGCAATCAGGGGGCGGCGGCTGGGTCGGTGTTTTACGCCAAGTATTCGGAAGTAACCCTCGGTCAGGCGGGCAGTATTGGGGCAATTTTGGGCCAAACGATTGACCTGGGCCAATCCGGCAACCTGGTGTTTACGACCACCGTCGCAACCGGAAATTATTCGTATGACGCCGGCTACTACGAGTTCGCAAGCTGGTAGCGTGAGCATAACCATTTTGGTACAATGGGTGTAATGGCAAGGTGTAATTAATATGCACGTCCCGCTGGTTTACCGTGAGCAACCAATATTCGGGTTCGATTTAGGTACCCGCACGGCTAAAATGCTGCAGCTCAAGCCCGCCGGCAAACAGATGCAGGTGTTGGGGTATGGCTACGCGACGTTCCCGGAGGACGCCATTGTGGAGGGCATCATCGTGGACCCGCAGGAGATCGCGGCGGCGCTGAAGCCATTGATGAAGCAAATGACCTATGGCCACATCACTGCCACCAGAATCGCAGCGAGCTTGCCCGTGGCCAAGGTGTTTACGCGCGTGCTGGAGCTGCCGCCCATGAACCCGGCCGACCTCGGGCAGGCGGTGCGGCTGGAGGCCGAGCAGTATATCCCCGTTCCCCTGCCCGACTTGTACATCGACTACGAAACGATTGAGACGGGCAAAGAGCACAACGAGGTGCTGATGGTGGCCGCGCCCCGAGCCATTGTGGACAGCTACGTGAAGCTGTTTGACCTGATGGGGCTGGAGGTGGCGCTGGTGGATTCGAGCCTGTCGGCCGCCACCCGGGCGATTGTGGCCTCGACGCCGCTGGACAAGCCGACGCTGGTGGCCGACATTGGCTCGACGTCGATTGACCTGACGGTGCACGACAAGGTGATCCGGCTGACCGACACGATCGCGATGGGCGGCGACACCTTAACGCAGCAGTTGGTGAAAGATTTGGGGATTGGCCGGGAGCAGGCCAGCGAGATTAAGTACAAATTTGGCCTCGGTCCGTCCGGCCTGCAGCCAAAGGTGATGGCGAGCCTAGGCGCGCCGCTCAACAAAATGTGTGCCGAAATGCGCCGTGTGATGAAGTATTACGCGGACCGGGGCGAGGGCAAGCGCAAAATTGAGGCGATTATTGTGGGTGGCGGAAGTGCGAGCATGCCGGGCTTTTTGGAGTATTTGGCGGCCGAGATCAACGTGCCGGTGGTGGTGGCGGACCCGTGGGCGGGATTGGAGATGAAGCATATTCAGGCGGTATCGAAGTTTGACGCGCCCATGTACACCACGGCGATTGGCCTGGCCCGGCTGGAGGGCAAGTTATGATTAACCTCTTGCCGCCGAGCATCAAGGAGCAGATCCGCTATGCCAAGCTCAACCGCTTAGGGCTGCGCTATTTACGGATGGGAGTGGCGGTGATTGTGGCGCTAGCTGGGATATTCTCCTGGGCGCTGCTCGATATTAGCCGGCGTACGACCGACAAAGCGGCTGAGGTGACCGACGACCAAAAGACAATCGCCAGTATCAGTAGCCTGTTTTTGCCTAAGGCCATGGACGCCAGCGCGAGGCTTAATGCCATTGAATACGTCCAAACTTCGAAGACGAAGTATTCAGCGCTAATTGCAGACCTCACCAAGGTATTGCCAAAGGGTGTTAAATTGGACCAGATGACCCTCACCGGCGACGATGAGAAACCAGTAACAATTGCAGTGACCGGGCCGTCGTACGATAGCATTCTGGCGTTGCGCAATGGCTTGACGACATCACCCCGCGTCTCGGGCGTGGACATCAATTCGATCACCAGAGACGGATCAACGCCCGACTGGAAGGGTAGCTTGGTGGTGGGCTTTAACCCGGGACAAGCCAAATGAAGCCGAAGCAATTTTTCTTTGTTGTTTTAGGCGGCCTCGTGTTATTGCTAGGAGCCGGCGGGGCAGGGTGCTACTACGGTTTTGGCCAGATCGGGGCGCGCTCTCACGAGCTGGCTACCAAACTGGCTGAAAAAGATGTGGCGGACCAGCAGATTACCTCACTCACGACCCTGCAGCACGAGTATAACCGCGATATCTTGCCAATCATGCCGCTGATCGACGAGGCCCTGCCGAGAAGCAAGAAGCAAACTGAAATTTTGGCGCAGATTGAGCGGATTGCCGGTGAGGCAGGCCTTAGCCTCAATGCCGTCTCGATGCCCACCCCAACCGGCCTACCCTCGGAGATTTCCCAGACCACTAAAGCTGAGGGGGTGCTGGCGTTGCCAATCATTTTCAAGATTAGCGGCTCATATCAGCAGCTCCAAGCGATGACGATTCACCTAGAAACCCTCAACCGTTATACAAATATCACTACCCTGACCATTGACCGCTCTGCTACGGATAATGTCCCGAGCTACGGATATAGCCTTAACGCTTACATAAAACCATGAACTTAAAACTAGAGCTCAATGCGGAATCCTTAAAAGCCCTGCTGCCAGTGCTGCGAAAAGCGCAGCCCTATGTATTTGGGCTTGCCTTGATTGCATTATTTAGCTACACGGCCTATTTCATAAACGCCGCACTCAACGTACAAGCCGCCACTGCCCAAACCGAAATTAAGCCGCTGCCAAAGATTACGTTCGATAAGAAGACGATTTCGGCACTTAAATCGCTCTACAGCGTGAACGGCGATGTGACGCTGGACTTAGGTAAGGACGACCCGTTTAAGTAGCGTTTGGCGGTGGTGGCCAATCAGCGGGGTGGTGGCGCCACGCACCCGTCTGCTTGACGGGGCGGCCGGCGGCCTGGGCCTCGAGCTCGCGGAGCAGGGCGGCCATTTTGCGCTTAATCGCGGCGGCCTCGTCGAGGTCGCGGCCGAGCTCGGTGCGGGGGATGGTGACGGGCTTTGGCGCGGGCTTGCTCATACCAGAGAGGTTAACTGCTTTTAGGCCCGGGCGCAATGTGCCGGGCGGCAGGGCAACCGCGTTGGGCCGGATTATTAACATTTGGATTATATCCGAAAGGTTAGTAATTTGGCGACGGACAGGTTGTCGGCGGGCTGGTTCACGAGGGTTGATGAAAGAACTCGGTGTGGGCATCGATGAGGGCCAGTACCTGGTCGTAATACTCGCCCACGGCGGAATGGGTGTGGGCTTTTTGGCGATGGGTGGTGCGCATACGATCGTATTCGGCGTGGGTTATGCCGTGCTCCCGCAGGTATGCGCCGTGGTCGAGTAGGTCGTAGAGGACGGGTAGGTACTTATCGAGAGCGTAGACGAACTTGGCCTCATTGGTGGAGCGCTCTTTGTATTCGGTGATCATGCCGGCTAGCCACGGAAAGTGGGCGTAATCGCGCGCGAGCTGGACTAATGCCGTGTGTTCGCGTTCGTCTTTGGTGGCGAGTTGCTCCCGGCCGGCGAACACGGAGGTATCGCCCGAGACGACCTCGACCATATCATGGGCGACTGCCAGCTGGGTGACGCGGCCGACGTCGAGGGTGGAGTCAAGACCGGGCGCCAGGCAGGCCGCAAGCACCGCTAGCGACCAGGAATGCTCGGCATCATTCTCGCGTTCAGGACGGCCGGTGGGCAGGCGGATATCGCGCAGAATGTGGTGCGCCGGCAGAATGAGGCCTTTGACGAGCTGCTCGATTTGGTTGTGGGTGAGGCGCGCTGACATGGCTAGCCCGCGGGTGGCGCTGGCGGCTCCAGGCCGAGGTGGGTGTAGGCTTTGGGCGTGACCATGCGGCCGCGCGGAGTGCGCTGGAGCATGCCGATTTGCATGAGGTAGGGCTCGTAGACGTCCTCGATGGTGGCCGTTTCTTCGGAGCACAGCGCCGCCAGCGTGGTGAGGCCAACAGGCCCGCCAGCGTAATGGGTGATGATGGCGGAGAGCAATTGGCGGTCGGAGGTGTCGAGGCCAATGTCGTCGATTTCGAGCAGGTGCAGAGCCGCCCGGGCGTCGCGGCGGGTGATGGTGTCGACGTTTTTTACCTGGGCGTAGTCGCGCACCCGCTTGAGCAGGCGGTTGGCGATGCGCGGGGTGAGGCGCGAACGGGTGGAGATCTCCTCGGCGGCTTCGGCGTCGAGCTTAACGCCGAGAATCCCGGCGGCGCGCTGGATGATTTGCACCATTTCGTCGGGCGAGTAGAACTCCAGCCGGTGAACGTGACCGAAACGGTCGCGCAGCGGGGCCGAGAGCGCGCCGATGCGGGTGGTGGCGCCGATAATGGTGAACCGCGGCAGATCAAGGCGGATGGACTTGGCGCTGGGCCCCTTGCCGAGCATCACGTCGAGGCCAAAGTCTTCCATGGCTGGGTAGAGCACCTCCTCGACGGTTTTGGGGAGGCGGTGGATTTCGTCGATGAACAGCACGTCGCCGTCGGCTAGGTTGGTGAGTAGCGAGGCCAGGTCCCCTGCCCGCTCGATGGCCGGGCCGCTGGTGACGCGCAGGTTGGCGCCGAGTTCGGTCGCGATGACGCCGGCCATGGTGGTCTTGCCCAGCCCCGGTGGTCCGTAGAGCAGCACGTGGTCAACGGGCTCGGCGCGGGCCTTGGCGGCGTCGATGGCCAGGGCCATGTTTTGCTTTAGCAGCCGCTGGCCGGTGTAGGCCGCGAATGATTTTGGCCGCAGGGTCTCGAGCGCCTGCTCTTCGGCCACCTCAGCCGGATCTGTTTTAGCGGGGTTAACGATGCGCTCGATCATATCTGGTATTGTACCAGAAATGTCCAGGCCAGCTTGCACCGCTAAGCCATAGTCCTTATGCTTAGGAGGAATGTAGAGGGCCAGACGAAATGCGGCTTCCCGTAAAGCTCCCGGGCAAGAGCCTCAAAACCCAACTCACCACACTAATATTCGCGCTGACCGCAGTCGCGGTTAGCGTATTGAGCTTTTTGGGCGTGCGCGCGGTGTTCGAGTCGGGCATCCGGGCCGAGGCGATTACCTCCAGCTCCATGCAAAAACGGGTGCAGCAGCTGTTGGTGCAGACGACCGACGCGGCGGCTAGCAGAAATAGTGTGGTATTTAGCAATATCCAGGGCAAAGTGCGCAGCACCGCTGAATATATGCAAGATATATTCGCTAGGCCGAGCGATTTTTCGAGCAGTAGCTGGGCGTTTGACAAGCACATCTTCCGGCTAGCTGGCGGACAGTACACCAACTCGGCGACGGAGCTTGGCTCGGTGTATG
The DNA here is from genome assembly GCA_964530365.1 of uncultured Candidatus Saccharimonadales bacterium. Lineage (GTDB taxonomy): Bacteria > Patescibacteriota > Saccharimonadia > UBA4664 > UBA4664 > CAZGZY01. The sequence goes on along the minus strand of CAZGZY010000013.1, from coordinate 4,516 downwards.
TGCCCATCAATTTCCCGTTTACCGCGCTCAACAAACGCCGGCTTGAGCTCTCGGGCTATTTGGATTATCTGGCGCCTCAAATGCTCAGCAGTGAGCCTGACGCCGTGGCGGTGTATTACATGGGGGCAACGGCCGGCGAAACGCGATATTACCCGAACATTGATCTAGCGTCGATCGTGGACGCCAGCTTTAGCGTGACAGATCAGGAATTCTTCTCCGTGGCGACGCCGCAAAATGACCCGGATAAGTCCACCAAATGGACCAACGTGTACGATGACCCGGCCGGCCATGGGCTCACCATTACCGCCTCGAGCCCCATGTATAACAATGGGGCGTTTAGCGGCATTATGAGCATGGATGTGAGCCTCGATCACATCGCTAAGAACATTGAGGGCTATAGCCCGATCGAGAGCTCGTACGCGTTTTTAATTGATAGCGCCGGGCGGGCCATCGCGCTGCCCGCCCAGGGCTACCGAGATTTGCTGGGCCGCGCGCCCAAAGCCGGCGAGTTTGGCTCCGACCTGAGTGGCGTAAAAGGCGACTTTGGGGACATCCTGAAGAATATGCGCGCGGGCAAGCAGGGCTTCGCTTCGGCCCAGAGCAACAAAACCGGCTTGTATGTGTCCTACGCCCCAGTTGCCGGCACGCCGTTTAGCGTGGGCATTGTGGCGCGGCAGGCGGCTATGCTGAAGGTGGTGACAGATTTGCGGGCCCAGGTGGGGGCATCGACCCGGCAAGTGCTATATTTTCAATTTATCCCCGTTGGGGCGGCCCTGCTAGGCCTGGTATGGCTATTTGGTTTTGTGTATATTCGCCGCGTCACCGGGCCCATCAAGGAGCTAACGGCTAGGACGGCGGAGGTGGCGAGCGGCAATTTCACGGTTAAGCCGGAAGTTGTGGGGTCCGATAACGAGATTGGGCAACTGGCCACTTCGTTTAACCGCATGGTCGATGAGCTGCGCGGGTCGCGGCGGAGGATTGAGGAACAAAACCAGGAGCTACTGCATAACGAGCAGGCCCGCCTGAAGGCTTCCATTAATAGCCTGCACGTGGGCTTCATTATGACCGACACGAACAATAACATTATCCTCATCAACGGCGCGGCCCAGAAGATGTTGTCAAAGAGCCCGGGCAAGAGCTGGGAGACGGATGGGATCGACGAGCGTTTGGGCCCTGAAGTGGCCTTTAAGAGCGCCTTGGCCCGAGTGCTGCGAACCGGCAAACCGGTGGACAAAAAAGAGGTGGTGTTCGGGGATCTGGTGTTGAGGATTTTTATCGCGCCGATCCTAGAGGACGGGCCGGGGAGCAGCGCCCAAAAACTAGGGGCAGTGGTACTGATTGAAAACATCACGGAAGCGAAGCTGCTGGAGCGGTCAAGAGATGAGTTCTTTTCCATAGCCTCGCACGAACTGCGGACTCCCCTCACGGCCGTCCGGGGCAACGCCTCACTCCTGCAGCAAGTTTACGCCCCACAGTTGCACGATAAGGATTTTGATGAGATTGCGGGCGACATCCACGATGCCAGCGTTCGCCTGATCGAGATTGTGAACGACTTTTTGGATACTACCCGCCTGGAGCAGGGCAAGCTTAAGTTTGATAACGTCAACTTTAGCGTGGCTGAGATTCTGGGCGCGGTGGTCCACGAGATGGGTGGCGTGGCGTCGGGCAAAGGCGTCGAGCTCAAGGCCGACAGCGATACCGCCGCCCTGCCAATGGTTTTCGCCGACAAGAACCGGGTTAAGCAGGTGACCTACAACCTGGTGGGAAACGCCCTGAAATTCACCACCGAAGGAACGATCTGGATTGACGCGCGGGTGGACGGGCAGAAGCTGAAGGTGTTCGTGCACGACACCGGCCCCGGCATATCGGACGAGAACCAGCGGCTGTTGTTCCGCAAATTCCAGCAGGCGTCTAATAGCTTTCTCACTCGCGACACCCGAGGGTCCGGGCTCGGGCTATACATTTCCAAGCTGCTGGTGGAGCAAATGGGCGGCCACATCGCGCTAGAGGAGTCCACGCTTGGCGTGGGGACGACCTTCTCGTTTACGCTGCCCCTGGCGAAGAAGGGTTAGGCTTACCCAGCTACCCCCTAGCTGGAAGGGGCCGGGTGAGCCGGCCTACTTAACCTGCTTGAGCGCGAGCTTGAGGCGAGCCTGCTCATCGGTGACTTCGGCGGGGAGGCCGGCCACGGCGGCGGTGGCTTGGGCCGGCGTGTAGCCGAGCGCTACGAGGGCCTGGTAGGTGGAGTCGGCGACAGGCGCGAGACCAGCCACGCCGGCCTCCACCTTGCCGCGCAGGTCCAGGATGACGCGCGAGGCGGTCTTGGGGCCCACGCCCGACACGCCGCGCAGCAGCTCGGGGTCGCCGACAGCGATGGCCTGGCGCAGGCGCGGCTCCCCTGCCGCCGAGAGAATCTGCATGGCCAGTTTGGGACCGACGCCGCTGACGCCCAGCAGTTGCGCGAAAAGTTGCTTGGCAGATAGCTCGCGGAAGCCGTAGAGGTTGTAGGCATCCTCGCGGATTTGCTCGTAAATGTAGAAGCGCTGCTCGGTGCCGGTCGCCGCGGCGCCCCAGTCGTCGGTGGTGACTGTGAGCTCGTAGCCAACCCCGCCAACCTCCAGCACCAGGGTGTTTTCGAGCTTTTCTATAAGGCTTCCGCGCAGCGTTGCGATCATGTCATGTATTGTAGCATCGGCCAGATATAGCAGGTAAGGGAGAAAAGGGCTAAACTTAAGGGTAGCGGAATTATAAAGCCCCTCGTTAAAAGGCAAACAAACACCATGAATATACTCATGATAGCCGGGGAGGTTGCGCCCTACGCAAAAACCGTCGGCTTAGGCGAAGTAATGGCGGCCCTGCCCAAGGCGGTTCACCGTCTGGGTCATGACGTGCGGGTCTACATGCCCCTGTACGGGTCAATTGACCGCCAAGCCTTGGCGTTTGTGCCGATTGGCAAGACGGTGAACTTGAATGTGGGGGGCGAGCGGTCGCCAATTAGCTTTTCGGCGAGCATTTTGGCGCAGGAGGTGCCAATTTACTTTTTGGAGTCGGAGAAATATTTCCCGCCCAACCAGGCCCAAATTTATGACTCTAAGGCGGGCAACATGCCGTTTTACGCGTTCAATTTGAGCGTGTTTAAGTTGCTTGAGACGCTCGACTGGGTGCCGGACATCATCCACATCCACGACTGGCACGCCGGGCTTATCCCCAACATTATCCGCAACCTGCCGCCCACCTCGCCGTACGCGGGGATCGCCACCGTGGAGACGATCCACAACTCGGCGTACGCGGCGATCGTGAACCAGTGGAAAGTGCCCGAAAACGAGCGCGACACGGGCGAGGGGTTGCCGCCCACCGACCTGGCGAAGGTTAACTACATTAACTTTTTGAAGCGCGGGATTGCCAACGCCGATATCGTCACCACCGTGAGCGAGCAGTACGCCAAGGAACTGTTGGTGCCGGAGACGAGCCACGGGCTGTATGATATTTTGGCGCCGCGGGCCCGGACGTTTTTTGGGATCCGCAACGGGGTCGATTACGCCTATTGGAACCCAATGTTCGACGAGCACCTGCCGGTGAACTACGATTTTGAGATTATGCACCGCAAATACGACAACAAGCGGGCGTTGCAGCACCGGCTAAACCTGCCGATCTTGGACGTGCCAATTCTTTCCATGAACTCGCGGATTACCGAGCAGAAGGGTTTTAGCTTGGTGTTTGAGATCTTCGACAAACTGATGGAGCGGGGCGTGCAGCTGGTGGTGGTGGGCGACTCGACTTCGGGCTCCTACACTGAGTTTCTGACCGAAAAAATGAAGCGCTACCCCAACCAGGTGGCGTTCCGGCCCTACTCCGACGAGCTGGGCAGCTTGGTGTACGCCGGGTCGGATATCTTTTTGATGCCGTCGCTGTTTGAGCCCTCGGGTTTGGGGCAACTGGTGAGCCTGCGCTACGGGACCATCCCGGTGGTGCGGCGGACCGGAGGGCTGGCCGACACCATTTCCGACTACAACCACCACAACCGGACCGGCAATGGGTTTGTGTTCGACGAGTACACCGGGGAGGCGTTGCGCGACGCCATTGATCGGGCACTGGCGCTGTGGCAGCAAAAGGATAAATGGTGGGACCTGATGAACCGCTCAATGGCGCTGTCGTACTCCTGGGAGATCCCAGCCAAGAAGTACGTGCGGATCTATAAGGCGGCCTGCAAAGAGAAGGCTGGCATTGTGTGGTCAATTCCGAAAAAGTGGTAAGGGGATAAATATATGTTTTGGGCTAATTTGCTGCATTTTTACCAGCCGTACGGGCAGAAGCGTGAGATTATCGAGGCTATCGTGGCCCAATGCTACCGGCCGGTGGCACAGGGGATCTTGGATAATCCGGAGGCGCGGCTCACCATTAACTTCACGGGGGTATTGTTAGATGAGCTCGCCAAGTATGGTCACCGCGACGTCATTGAAATGTACGCTGAGGCGGCGCGGCGGGGGCAGGTGGAGTTTGTGGGGTCGGCGAAATA
>CAZGZY010000012.1:13528-14767 GCA_964530365.1 uncultured Candidatus Saccharimonadales bacterium | reverse complement strand
ACCTTCGACCTCATGCTCCCAAAGCACGCACGCTACCAACTGCGCCACACCCCGTGACCGTGCGATTATAGCCGGTTTCAGGTATAAACTCAACCAACCGACCCTCAAACCACTGGATTTATCCGGCCAAATAGGGTAGAGTACCAAGGTCAAAAAACCAAATATTCATATGGCGGGCGTAGCTCAGTTGGTTAGAGCGACTGGTTGTGGTCCAGTAGGTCGTGGGTTCAAGTCCCATCGCTCGCCCCATTGTAATTATCATCAAATAACGGCTTTGTGAAGCCGTTATTTGCTATAAAAGTTCAAACCTAGCGTATAAACGGCTCCTTGATACCTATTGTTCCTCGTCCTGTTGCTGCTTATAATCCAATTAACACTTAGGGAAAACCGAAAATGAAACATCTTACAGATGAACACGGTGCGGCATTCCTCCTAGAATTAGTGCTAGTCGGTGTCGTTTTGGTAGCCGTCGGCCTCGCTGTTTACGGATCGTTGCATACCAAGAATGCCAATAAAGCTGCATTAAAAACGAGCACATCCCCAAACGTAAGCCCGTCGCCATTGACGAGGCCCGATCCTTACGCGGGGTGGAAGTCCATTACGATTCCATATGAGCAGGCTACTTTTCGGTATCCGTCGGACTGGAGTCTGACGCAAAAGCATCAGCCACTTGCTCCAGGAGGCCCAGATGTCGAAACCGACACCGTTTCTTCTCCAGATGGACTAGAGTTGGTATTCTCCTCGCCCGTTCAAGGAATCGGTGGCGCCTGCGCTGGAAACGACTGCCCCATGGTAACAAGATTCTCCACTACAAAAGTAAAGATCCCGAACGTCACCTACGATACCTATATCCTCGTAGATCAGGCCGTCGACAATGGAGGTGCAATCACCCGCCGAGTTGGCCTAAACGAGTACGGCGGAGGGCATGCCGAGCCACCCACGCTTGGAACATATAGAGCATTTTACCAACCACTTTCAATTCTCGACAGTCACGGGGTTGATCACTTTCTGCTGAACTTCGGCGGCGGATACAAAGTAGGCTCCAGCCAAAATAACCTTAGCTACGACCAGTACTCTAAACTGCCAAGTGTTCAGACAGCCACTAAGATATTAGGCTCACTTACCTTCAAGACCCCTGAACCATCCAGCGCGAACTAAGAACAAGCATCAATTACTCCGTCCTCGCAATTGCGAGGGAATACCACGGAGGCACTCGCATCAAGCTTCTCGAAAATAGTT
>CAZGZY010000012.1:0-13518 GCA_964530365.1 uncultured Candidatus Saccharimonadales bacterium | reverse complement strand
CATCACGACACGGCCCCAGGCATAATTTATCAAATAACTGCTTAGCAAAGCCGTTATTTTTTATGTAAAATTATATATTTAACACGATTATGTTGACATAAAACTAAGTGCTATGTTGCAGTATAAAGAAATAATTGCTATTATCTACATAGGCACTTTATTGAGAGCAAATCGCTAAGCGAAACGTGCGAAGTTCGCACTTCCTTAATTGGATAGCTGTAGTGGTTTGCTCCGAGTAAAGTGCTCCTTATTATTCAGGTGGTAAATATGTCTTATTTTAGGCTGAATAATTGAGAGCCATGTTGGGTCTCCCACTTCAAAGAACTTAAAGACTGCGTAAGCGGCATAATCGGCGATCTGCAGCCCGGCATGAGAATAGTGAGGGTTATGCTTGTAGGTCAACTTAATGTCCTTTGGCCGCTGCTTGTATCTCGACCACTCATATTGTTGAATTCTTTCAATTTCTAGCTCAAGCTCTTGCCTCGTAACTCTGCTGTTATCCTGTCGGGAAAAGATTATTTCCGTCTCGGCGTCTTGGTGGGTAAGCCCCGACAACAAAAGGCCGCTACTTACGCTATACATATAGGTTGGGCTTTTCACCATCCTTTCATTTGAGCGGAGCTTCTCATTAACGATAACTTGGATCTCTACATCAAGGGTGCAGATAAATTCATAAAACTTCCTCCTAACAATAGGGAAGTCGGGGTTTGCGTGAAAGGCGTCTAAGGCGTAACTTGCTGAGATGAGTTGCGTGATACCAGGGTCGCCCATAAGCTCTGCTTTGAATAAAGTTACTTGACGTTGGAGCTCCAATTGATCGGCAGTTTTAACGGCTGCGATAACGAGGTGCTTACTGGCGACGCCGGATTCTACAAGGTTTCTACCCTTCGCAGAGAAAACCTCCGGCTTGCCAGATTCATCAAGGAAAATATTCATACGCTAAAGAGTAGCATATTCGAAAGGTAATCAATTCAGAGCAGCTCTAGCTACACCAGCAGTCGCAGGTGCTCCAGAGCCGCCCGGGCTTGGGCAACAGCGCCGGGGACATCGCCGCCGGCTTTATTGATATGCCACCCGATGGTCAGAAGCATTTTATGGGCCGCGCACAGCTTAATGACCGCCGGCGTCGCGATGCTGCGCATGTGGGCCAGAATCAGATCATTCGCCGCGGGCTGGTCAATTGCGGACATCCAGAGAGCTACGAGGTCGGTGGTGCGATCGCCGTGGCCGACTTGGTCCCAATCTACGACGCCCGAAACGTTTGGTCCCGAAAACAGCACCTGCGCCAGCACGAAGTCGCCATGGACAATATCGGTGGTGCGCAGAGGTTCGTTTTGGAGCCCGGCGATCAGACCTTTGATTTCGAAGGCCAAATCGGCGGTCTCCCGGGAGTATTGCGCGAGGGAATGGGTGTGGTTCGAGTCGCCGCTAAACAGCATGTCCTTCACGTACCAGCTCCAGTCTTGGCCGTCGAGTTCAGGAATGGCGTGATCCTTTTGTAGCTCTATCAAGGCCAGAACGGCCTTAATTTGATCAGCGCTTGGCGTCTCGACCGGCTCGCCCGGCAGTTCGCTCTGGAGCGAGTAGGTGCCCGCGTCGGTGGCGCCCACGGCAATATAGTTGGGCGCCGGGTAGCCCAGTTGGCGCAACCGCTCGGCCGCCGATTGGGCTCGTTGCACCTGCTTGACCCAGCGGGGGTTCAAGTTTGTCTTGAGAACGGCGGGTGTGCCGCTGGGGGATAGCACGCGAAACGCCCCGCGGTCCTCACCCCCGGAATACTGGGCCTGGAGCGTGTATGTGCTTCGCACCGACGTATTGAGCAGATCAAGGGCTAGTTCTGGGTCCATGGGCTTAGTATACGCCTACGTCCCGATGGCAGGAGCCCCAACTCGCGTGCGCTCAGATTCGGCCTCTGGCTGCCGCCCCAGGGCCTAGTGGCAATTAATCGTCCCCGCGTCGGAGAAGAACCCGCTGGTGGGGTCGCGCATAAACTGGAAGTCGGCGCTCGCCGGGTGCAATACGAGCTTGAGGGCGCCGTAGGTATTATTGTTGTGCACGACGCTATTGGGCAAAATGGTGCTAAAGCCAGTGAAGAACGAGCCGCCGGTACCCACCACGAGTTGGGTCATCCCGCCCGCCGCATCCAAGTTGCCGGCCGGGTCTTGTGGCGCAAAGCGCTCGTAGCTGTGGGCGTGCCCGGTGAGGAAGATATCGGTGTGCGCGGCGTACATATCTTGCACCAGCTGGTCAATTTGAGTGGAGGCAAACGAGTTTGAACTACACATGCGGTCGAGGGTGGTCACCAGCTTGCACTGCTGGGCCGCGTTGGCCTTGGCCAGCTCGCTCTGCAGCCACAGGTCTTGCTCGCTCCCGGCCAGGCAGTTGCTGCCGTTGGTATCGCACTCGGTGTTTAGGGTAATGATGTGCCAGTTGCCCACGTCGTAGCTGTACCAGGCCTTACAATTGCTGCGGCAGCCGGGCTGGAGCGGGGTGGCCGCGTCGCCGAAGTAGTTAAAGTAACCGCTGGCCCCGGTGGTGCCCAGCTCGTGGTTGCCCAGCGTGGGGTGGGTGATGCCCTTAAACCGGCCCCAGGTGGGGTCGTAGGAGGCGTTAAAGTCGGCCAACGCGCCGCTGTTGTACTGCTCATCGCCTAGGGTGATGACCGCCGCGGGGGTGAGGGATAAAATGAGGTCCGACGTCGCCTTTTCGTGGCAGGCGGTGGCCGTACCGAGGCCGCCGTTGTAGTTCGCATCGGCGGGGGAGCAGGCGATGTCGCCGGCCGCCATAACCACCGGGTCGCCGTTGGTTGGCGGCGCGTTTTGGATCACCAGCTGCGGCGCGTGGGCCGAATCCTCGCGGCTGGCAAAGTTCTTGCCCACGGTGCTACCGCTGGAGAAGCCCAGGCCGAGCGTGCCATTGCCGGTGACAGCGGCTGTCACGTCAACCTCGAGCCACTGGCCCGAAGTGCTAGCTCCGGAGCTAGCCAGCAGCGGCCCAAACGCCGGCTTGTTGGCAAAGGTGATGCCTCCTTCGGTCCAGCTGGTATCCGCCACCGGGTAAATTTTCATGGCGTTGGGGCCGGTGGTGAGCGCCCATAGCCGCAGCGTAGCCTTGGCCGGCTCTTGCGTTACGCCGCTCACATTAAAGTTCAAGTAACTATCAACCTCCGGCGAAGTGCGCCCGGTGAGAATCGTGTCCGAGCCGAAGTTCGTAGTCGTTTGGTCGCCGCGCACGTAAGCGTCCTGGGCAATAGCGGCGGCCGGGGTTGGCGTGGGTGTCGGCGTTGGCGTGGGTGTCGGCGTTGGCGTAGCGCTCGGCGTCGGGGTCGGCGTCGAGTAAGTCAGCACCAGCTGCGGCGCGTTGGCCGCGTCTTCCTTGCTGCTAAATTTGCCAATCACGCTCGCCACCGAGAAGCGCAGGCCCAGGTTAGTATTGCCCGCTGTGTTCACCGAGCTCACCGGCAGGGCAATGGCGAGCCAAGCCCCCGCCACCGGCGAATCGGAGGTCGCTAGCACCGTGGTGTCCCAGGCCGGCTGGTTGCCCCACACCACGCTAGGCTCCGTCCACCCGTCCGATTCTGGGTGCACCTCAAACCCCCCGCTCGCCAGCGTGGCGGTCGGATGAATCCGCAACGCCACCCCGGTAACCGTGCTCCCGGCCGGCAGGTTGGTGTCAAACTTCAACAATGCCCGGTAGGTGCTGGCCGATGCTTGCAAAACGGTATCGCCCCCGGCATTGGTCGCAACATTACTGGCAACCGTGGCGTCGCCAATATCGCTGCCGGCTGCTACCGAGAGCGCGGGCGGAGCCCAATTGGCCGAGGATAAGCTCACGAGCGCGGCCGCAACCATCACGGCCATAGGGCTCCGGAACCTTTTTAAGCGTTTAAACATACCAAAGCCCTCCCCATAAGCCAATTAACGCCACGTTTCGGGAAATTATCATACGCGGGGCCAGTCGCCCGCTTTGGGCATGTTGCCAAAAATCGCCATCATTCTTCTGTTCGATTAAGGCAAAAGGCCGATCACCCGATTAGGCCCGCGTCACTATTGCCGCCTAGTGAGTTAAGTCACGCCTCCCGGTAAAAGTTGCAGGGTACAATAAAGCAGTATCGCCAGGGGGGACAATACCACAATGAAAGGGCCTCACATGCAAACAATTAGCGAGAGCTTGGACCTCTCCGGCAAAACGGCTATCGTAACGGGCGGCGCCAAGGGGATTGGCTACGGCATTAGCTACCGGTTGGCCGAGGCCGGCGCGCAGATCTTAATTGCCGACACCGATGAAGCGGCTTCCGGTTTGGCCGTCGACGAGCTGGAGAGCAAAGGTTGGAAAGTGGCGGCCACCACAGCCGACGTGTCCAATGAAGGCCAGGTTGTCCAAATGGTGGCCCAGTGCCTGCAGTTATTCGGCTCGGTCGACATTCTCGTAAACAACGCGGGCATCTACCCCAGCCGGCCGATCGCCCAGATGAGCGAAGAAAACTTCGATAATGTGATGCGCGTGAACCTCCGCAGCGTCTTTTTGACCACCAAGCATGTTGCCGAAGCCATGAAAACCGCCGGTCGTGGCGGCAAAATCATCAACATTACCTCCATCGACGCTCTCCACCCGTCGATGGTGGGCCTGGCGCATTACGACGCCTCCAAGCATGGGGTGTGGGGCTTCACCAAAAACGCGGCCCTGGAGCTGGCGCCGGCCGGTATTTGGGTCAACGCCATCGCGCCGGGTGGCGTGAACACCCCCGGCGTAGCGGCGGCGCGGACGGGCCAGAAACCGCCGGTCGGGGCCGACGCCGCGAAATTGGCCGAGGCGTTCTTGGCCCGCATCCCCGCCGGTCGGATGGGCGAGCCGGACGACATCGGCAAGGTCGCGCTATTTTTGGCCTCCGGCTTATCCTCGTATATGACCGGCTCACAAATCGTGGTAGACGGGGGAGCCCTGCTTGCGTAGCCTCGCGAAGGTTATATTGGCGTCGGTTGTGGGGCTAGCCTTAGCCGGCGCGGGCATCACCACAGCCTTGGCGGTGGGTGGTCACGACCAGATGCTAGCAATGGGACAAGCCGCCGGTGTCTGCGCCGCGCATTGCCTCGGTGCCAGTCATCTGCCCGATTCAACCCCGCCTGCACGCGGGCTCATCAGGCTGGTTGCGCTCGGGCTAATAGCCGTTACCGCCCTAGCTCTTTCCCTGGTCGCCTCCAGCCTTCCATCCCGCCATTTCGCCCATGCCCGACCCTCACCCAATCTCGTCAAACTCTACGCCCACTATCTCGATTGAACCCTCGCTAGTTACGCCTACCCGTAATTAACGAGGAGATTGTTGTGCCTAATCTAGTTTTAATATTCGTCACCGGCCTCACCGCCGGAGGCCTCAGTTGCCTGGCCATCCAGGGCGGCCTGCTCGCCGGCGCCGTCGCGCCGGAACGTACTCAGACCCCAGTTCGCCCGATCCTGCTCTTCCTCGCCGCCAAACTCGCCGCCTACACCGCCCTGGGGGCCGCTTTGGGGTGGTTCGGGCAAATGCTCCAACTTACACCGTTTACGCGCGCCACGCTCCAGATCGCCATCGGGCTATTTATGCTCGTCACGGCGCTGCGGCTCCTGAATGTCCACCCCGTTTTCCGGCATTTCGCCATTGCTCCGCCCAAATTCGTCACCCGCTACATTCGCCGCCGCGGCCAGCAGGAAGACAACAGCTGGCTCGCCCCCACCTTCCTGGGCGCCCTCACCGTGCTCATCCCCTGTGGCGTCACGCAGGCTATGATGGCCTTGGCCGTGGCTAGCGGTAATCCAGTGGCCGGCGCCCTGGTCCTGTTCGCCTTCGTGCTCGGCACCACGCCCATCTTCTTTGCCCTCGCGTACCTGGCCACCAAGCTCGGCGAAAAGTGGGAAGCCAAGTTCTGGAAGGCCACCGGCGCGGTCGTGCTCATCCTCGGCCTCATTGCCATCGATGGCGGCCTCACACTTGCCGGCTCGCCAGTCTCGTCGGCGGCCATTCGCCGAGCGCTTGCCCCTCGCCAAACCGCCGATCTGCCCGTGGTCGCCGCCAGCATCGGCAACGAGCTCACTATGGATATCACCGACGAGCGCTACGCCCCGGCGCTCATGGAAGCCAAAGCCGGCCTGCCCATCCGGCTCACCGTCCGGACCCACGCCGTCCGCGGTTGTGGCCGTTCTCTCGTTATCCCGTCGATGAACCTCCAAAAGCTCCTGGCGCCCGACGATCAGCAAATTATCCTCATCCCCCCGCAAGTGGCCGGCACTATTCGCCTCACCTGCATCATGGGGATGTATGGCGCCCAAATTACCGTTAAGTAAGGAACTCTCACATGACTATCCGGCATTTTAGGCTCGAAAACCTCAGCTGTCCGTCTTGCGTGATGCATCTTGAGGCGATGGAGGATGATCTCCCGGGCGTGCGCAAAGTCGACGCCAATTTTAAGAAACAGCTCATGCGCGTCGAATACGACGAATCAGCCCAATCGGTGGAGGGGATTATCGCGGCCGTTTCCGCTCTCGGGCACATAGCTATACCCGTCCAAAGAGACGATAATACCAGCATAGGAGGCTCACATTGGACCAGCTTATTTCACTTGTAGTCTCGGCCGCCGTCATCGCGTTCATTCTCTGGTGGTTCTTCGGCCCGCGGCGCGACGCCGCCCAGGCCGCCGTCCAAACCGGCGACACCCAGCAGATCGAGATTACGGTCGATGGGGGCTACTCGCCCCGAGTGGTTCAGCTCAGAGCCGGTGTGCCAGCCAAGCTAGTATTCCATCGCAAAGACCCGTCCAGCTGCCTGGAGGAGGTGAGCCTGCCCGATTTTGGCATATCCCAAACACTTCCGCTCGGCCAAAAAACCACCGTTGAGCTGCCGCCCCAAAAATCCGGCAGCTACAAATACACCTGCGGCATGCACATGTTTAGTGGCCAGGTGGTGGTGAAATGAGCGTCCGCACCCGGTTTATCATTAGCCTGGTCCTATCGCTGCCGCTCGCCGCATCAATGTTTGGCCTCACCCTGCCTGGCGGCGAGCTCACCATGTGCGCCCTGGCCACGCCCGTGTTGCTCATTGGCGGTGGCCCGTTCTTTGTGGGCGCCTGGGCGGCTTTCCGGCACCGCCAAGCCAGCATGGACACGCTCGTCGCGCTCGGCACCGGCACCGCCTATTTCTACAGCGCGTACGCCCTCGGTACCGGCGCCCCGGTCTACTTCGAAATCTCAGCTCTACTCGTGACCTTCATCTTGCTCGGTAAGCTGTTCGAGGACCTCACTCGCAGCCGCGCCAACACTGCCATCCAGAAGCTCATCGGTTTGCAAGCCAAGCAAGCCACCATCCTCAAAAACAACCAGGAAGTGCAAGTACCGCTCGAGGACGTCCGGGTGGGGGACATCGTGGTGGTGCGGCCGGGCGAGAAAATCGCCGTCGACGGCCAGGTTATCCACGGCAACTCCAGCGTCGATGAGTCCATGGTGACAGGCGAGAGTCTGCCGGTGGCCAAGGGCATCGGTGATGCCGTCATCGGCTCAACCATCAACAAGACCGGCAGCTTCAGCTTTACCGCCACCAAGGTGGGCTCGCAAACGCTGCTCGCGCAAATCGTCGAGCTCGTCCGCCGCGCCCAAACCAGCCGCGCCCCCATCCAAAAGCTGGCCGACAACGTCTCCAACGTCTTTGTACCGGTGGTGCTCGTTTTGGCTATCGTTACCTTCAACGTCTGGTTCGTGCTGCTCGGCGCCCCGTTTGTGCAAGCCCTGCTCTTCGCCGTTGCGGTAGTCGTTATTGCCTGCCCGTGCGCGCTCGGTCTCGCTACCCCCACCGCGCTCATGGTGGGCACAGGCCGGGGGGCGGGTCTGGGTATTCTCATCAAGAGCGGGGAAGTGCTCGAAGCGGCCAACAACATCAAGTACGTCGTTTTCGACAAAACTGGTACGCTCACCATCGGCAAGCCGGTGGTCACCGACATTATCGGCGACGAAGCCGAAGTGTTACGCGTGGCGGCCAGCCTGGAGTCGGCCAGCGAGCACCCCCTGGCCTCAGCCATTCTCGCCCGGGCCAAGACAGCGGGCATTCCCCTTGAGGAAGCCTCCCACTTCAAGGCCATCGAAGGGCAGGGGGTTACTGGCGAGGTCGGCGGCCAGCTCGGCGCCATTGGCAACCATACGCTCATGCAGCAACTCCAAGTCAACGTCAAATCCCGCACCGCCCGTCTTATCGAACTCGAATCCCAGGGCAAAACCGTCATGCTTGTGGCCTCAGAGCACAAGCTTATTGGCCTCATCGCCGTGCAAGACGAGCCCAAGCCCATGGCCGCGGCGGCGGTCGCCGGCCTCAAGGCCGCCGGCTTCGCGCCCGTCATGCTCACCGGCGACAACCAAGCCACCGCCCGGGCCATCGCGGCCCAGGTGGGCATCACGCAAGTTATCGCGCAGGTGCTGCCCTCGGGTAAAGCCGCCCACATCAAGTCGCTGCAGGAGAGCGGCCGGGTAGCCTTCGTGGGCGACGGCATTAACGACGCGCCTGCCCTCGCCCTCGCTGACCTCGGCATCGCCATGGGCTCCGGCACCGACATTGCCATGGAATCAGGCGGCATCGTGCTCGTCAAAAACGACCTGCGCGACGTCGCCCGCGCCCTGCGCCTTAGCAGCGTTACCTTCGCCCGCATCAAGCTCAACCTGTTTTGGGCGTTTGCCTACAATCTGGCCGGCATCCCCATCGCCGCCGGCGTCCTCGTGCCCCTCGGTCTCACTCTCAGCCCCGCCTTGGCCGGCCTCGCCATGGCCCTCAGCTCCGTCTCGGTCGTTACCAGCTCGCTCTTGCTGCGCTACGCCAAGCTGCCGTGATGCCCTATCTGCGCTACCAGGCCCTAAGCTAGCCCCAAACCGCCCAGCTTGGCGTCTGTCTTTGTGTCAATACATAGCTAATCTTTGGCGCAATCTGTCAACTTTTGCCTATATGCCGCTAAATGACCAGCTCCGGCGGGGGGGATTTGAGGCTCAGGTGGCGAATCCTTGCAATTATAGTCTAGACATGTCATAATACTTCAGCTCCGGACAACTCCGGGGCATCCCGAACGATTGTCCCGAAAGGGGACCCATGCGGACACTTCGCACCCTCTCACTCGCGGAGGCCCAGGCCATCGCCGCCGCCGCTCTCGTGGCGGCCAAATCGAGGCCGACCCTGGCGCCGGTCTGCATCGCCGTGTGCGACGTCACCGGCCTGCCCCTGGTCGTGCTGACCATGGACGGCTGCGCACCGGCCAGCGTCACGATCGCGACGAACAAGGGCTACACCGTCATTCAGTCCGGCGGCAAGCCCACCGCGCTCTACGCCCAGCTCGCCGCCGAAGGGGTCTTCGACCCCCACAACTGGACCGACCCGCGCATGACCGCCTTCGGTGGCGGTCTGCCGATCCACGACAGCGCCGGCCAGCTCGTCGGCGCCATCGGCGTCTCGGGCCGCAAGCCCGAGGAAGACGCGGATGTCGGCGAGATGGCCATCGCAAACTGGGAGAAGTAGCCGCTAGCTCGTTGCGGCTATCCGCCGGGGACGGTCACTCGTCCCCGGCCTCGCCCCAAGGCTTCAAATTCTTGAAACTTTAGGCCGAGTCCACTGACCGGTTTGAATTAACGGTTCCGGGTGCTTATAGTTAGGCGTAAGAACTTACACCAATGGACAAAATGAAAGCCAAAGAACCCAAAACCGCCGAGTACGAACAACCGTACGAAAACCCAAACCAAGAGCCCCCAATTGACCCTGCGCCGGCCGGAAGTGGCCGCCGGTCTGCTAAAAAAATGCTTCTGCTCGGGCTCGCGGCGGTCCTAGTGCTTGCCGCCACTGGAGGGCTGTATTGGCGTTACGGCCGAAGCCCGCAGTCAACGCCAAAACGCGCTACCCAGGCTACCGCCACGCCCCTACCCTCCGCCACGCCGGCGAGTAAAGCCGCCCTCCTGCTGCAACGGTTTACGCACCCCACCACCGGCGAAACCTGGCTGGCCGCGCCCATTAAGTTGCCGGCCCAGGGTTTCTTGCGCGACTCAGACTCGGACGCCGACTACTACCAAGTGGGCCAGCGCGGTAACGCAACCATTATCATGTCGGACCTCGCGCAAGTCGGCGAACTCATTGTGCTCTACGAGAAAACGCCCGACGGCAAGGTGGCGGCTATCACCCACCCCGACGGCGAGGCGGTCTACAACGCCACCTCCGACAAAGACAGCGCGGGCTTCTTCGCGGCCAAGGTTACGCTCAACACCACCACCCATTACGACTCGCTTACCATGCCCCTCCAACTGCCCCTCAGCCAAGGGTACACTGTAGCAAAACCAACCTACCCCAGCTTGGGTAACTACACCGCCCAACCGTCGCCAACCGATACGGCCCTGGCCACCTTTGGCGCAAGCAAACTCGTGCGCGGCGAGACCAAATATGTTGACACCAAGCTCACCTCCATCGGCTACGCGCTACTCACGCCCATCCACACGCGAATACCGCTAACCTTCCAGCCCTTGGAGCTCAACCTTCAGAGCTACCAATGGGCCACTGGAACAAGCTCGGTCACCGACACCATCTCGCCCATTACCCGCGGGTGCGGCGGGGCCACCACTGCCGTCAGCCGGGCGGATGCCGTCACGGCCGCCGACGTTCAGGTTGCCGGCAAATCGCCCTCCGGGATTACGGTTTATGAGCTCAAATCGCCAGACCACCCGCTGATGGCCAAGGCCTACCAAGAGTTCATGGATTTCTACCAAGGTGTGCCCGCCAGCCAAGACCAGTATGCCGGCATCTCGAAGGCCGAATTTACCAACCAGCACGGCTTAGTTTTGGCCCAAGACAACTATGGCCAATGGCTGGTCTTTGCCCGCGACCAACTTAGGCCCAGCGGCGGGTGCGCCAAGCCGGTCATTTACCTCTACCCCCAGCAAGCTGAGCAAGTTTCCGTGCGGGTAGGGGCCGAGGTAAAAGTCTCCGCGCCGCACTACGACCCGAACCAGGGCTGGAGCGTCTGGGCCACCCCGGGGGGCACATTGAGCGTCGGCGGGAGCCTGTATAGCTCGCTATTCTGGGAGGGCCCTGGCCTCGGCGCTTACCCCGGCATCACCTCCGGCACGGTCGTCGCCCGAAGCCAGGCCGCCACCACCATCCGCCGCCAACTCGCGCAGCAGGGCCTCGTGGGCCGCGAAATTGATGATTTTATGGCCTATTGGGAGCCCAAATTGCCAAACAAGCCCTACATTCGGCTCACCTGGTTCAACACACCGCAAATGAACACCCTAGCCCCACTCGCCATCTCGCCGCGTCCAACCACGCTCATCCGGGTATTCCTCGACTTCGACGGCCTGGACCAGCCCCTGGCCCTCCCCTCCCAGCACCTCAGCGCCGTTGCCCGCCAGGGGTTTACGGTTGTTGAATGGGGTGGGTTGGCAAACTTCCCGCTAAATTAACCTGCGCGTCGGCAAGTCACAGACAAACACGGGGCTTTGGCCTAAACTCGGGGCAGGTATAGAGGAGGTTTTCCAATGGAAAAAATCGACTATCGCAAGGCCTATCACGAAATCTACACCGCTCCTTCCAACAAGGTGCAGGAAGTTAATGTACCCAAGCTCCAGTTCCTGATGATCGATGGCCGGGGTCGCCCCGAGGGCTCCGAGGCGTTCCAGAGCGCTATCGCGGCGCTCTATAGCGTTGCGTTCACCATCAAGTTTGGCCGCAAAAAGGCCGGCCTCCAGCCGGATTACGCCGTCAGCCCGCTGGAAGGGTTGTGGTGGATGGCTGGTGGCGATGAGAGCTTCGACCTAAAGCGCCCCGAAGATTGGCGCTGGACCTTAATGGTGATGCAGCCCGACTTTATTACCGTGGCCGACGTCGCGGCAGCTGTGGCCCAGCAAGATGCGAAAAAACCCAACCCGGCCTTAGGCCTACTGCGTCTGGGCTCACTCCAAGAGGGCCGGGCCGTGCAAATTACCAACATCGGCCCCTACGACGCCGAAGGCCCCAGCCTGAAGAGACTCGTCGACTACGCCGCCTCGCACAGCCTGGCTTTTCATGGTCGGCACCACGAAATTTATGTCGGCGACCCCCGGCGTGCCCAGCCGGACAAGCTTCGGACCATTCTGCGCCATCCGGTGGAAGCCGTGCCGGTTTAAGCGTAAGTGTGATCCCAATCACAAGATGAAGATAACGCTTATGCTACAATGCCGCAAAAGGATCTTCATTGCATGAACCGCAAACCAATCGACAAATTAGTGACGTCGGTCGAAGCGATACTCGTCCTCACGCTCATCGCGGGGGGCGTTTTGGCCACGTGGGGCGAAACCTTCGCTACCAGCCAGGTCCAATCGCAGCTCGTTCAGGAAAAAATCTTCTTCCCCAAGGCCGGCACTGCCGCCCTCGACCCCAAAGAGTTCCCGGGCCTGCAACAATACGCCGGCCAACAAGTCGATAATGGCGATAAGGCTAAAGCCTACGCCGACGAGTTCATTTGGCACCACATGATGAAAGCCTCGGGCGGCAAAACCTACGCCGAGGTCAGCGCCCTCGCCTCGGCCGACAAAACCAACACCCAGCTAGCCGGCCTCAAGTCCACCTTGTTCCAGGGCGACATGCTCCGGTCTAGCCTGCTCACCGCCTACGCGTTTTCCCGCTTCGGTCTCGTGGCTCATTGGGCCGCGCTCACGTTCTTCGCAGGGGCCTTCGTGATGGCCATCGTGGTGCTCTTTAGAATCGCCCGCGCCCCAGGTCGCCGCTCGCGCTAAGGCCCCTTAAGCCCGTCCCCCGGCCCGCAGCCCCCAAGCGGGGGCTTTTGGGCGTGTGAGAGGCATCACCGCAGCCTAATGACAGGCGTCAACGCCAAATTTGCCCCAAGCCGCTAACCTGGAAAGCGTAAGCGAAGGGGTTAAAATCATGGTTATCACCTGGAAAGACGCCGCCACCACTGCGCTCGCCGTCGCGACCGGAGCGTTGGCCTACGCCAAATATCAAGGCTGGCAAAACTTCTTGATGGGACCGCGAGTCGGAGTGCTAGCGCTCGGGCTCATCGGCATCGGCATGTGTGCCGTCGGCGCTTCACCCGGCCTCTCTCAGATCTGGGGCATTGGGCTATCGGTGCTTGGGGCAATCGCACTGGTAATAGTGCTTCTGGGCCTAATTACTGGCAGCAAGCTACTGTTCTTTGCCCTTGCCGCCGACATTCTTGTATTATGGCTGCTCTCGACCGCCCGGCACTTTATGGCAAACGCATGATTACCCTACTCGACAAAGGCGACTACCGCCTCATCCAGACCAAGTCGCATGTGAAAGTTCTGTATCTGGGCAAACACGCCTACGCTTGGGTCTTTGTCAACGATATTGGCGAGATCCTCGTCACCACCCACCGCCCGCACAAAGTCGACCATCTGCTAGCGGTGGGGCGCTTTCGCCTCTACGACGTCGAAGACGAGCCCCATCTGTCCGACCAGCAGCACTTGGAGCTCCTGGTGGGCGATGGCCGGTGGCAAGGTTACCTCCTGCTCACGGGCCTA
>CAZGZY010000011.1:0-16245 GCA_964530365.1 uncultured Candidatus Saccharimonadales bacterium | reverse complement strand
GCTTCGAATACACCGGCCGCAATCTGCTGCTCGTCCGCAGCTGCGACGCGGTGGTCATGGTGGGTGGCCGCATCGGTACGCTCAACGAGCTGACCATTGCCATCGAGGAGCGCAAGCCCATTGGCGTACTGCTGGGCTCCGGCGGCATGACCGAAGAAGTGGAGCGGGTGCTCAAGGCCGCCAAGCGTTCGCGCACCGGCATCATTTTCGGCCACGACCCGTCGGCGCTGGTAGGGGAAGTCATTAGCCTCATTAAGGGCAAAAATAGCAAAATCCCCGACTTAACCAAAGACCTGTAGGGCCGCCAGGGTGGTGACACTACCGACAATTTCGAGCAAGCACCGGTGGCGCATCGTAACGGCCGCTGGCCTCGCCCTCATTCTCGCGCTATCGGCCTGGGCGTTTAATCCCCGCGCCACCACCCTCATCGATTCCTATGCCAGCTGCGCCGCCGCCGGCTACCCCGTCCAAGACAGCGATCCGCCGGCCTGCTCCGACGGACGCCACACCTTTGTGGGCCCGGCCGCGACTGTAGCGCCCCCGGCCCCAATGGCCGCCAACCAGAATTTCGAAATCCTGGTAGAGGGCGATAGCGGCGGGTCGTACCCGAAAGCGCAAGAGGTAATCGCTGGACCCACCGGCTGGGCGCGGTATTGGGGTCGGGTCCATGCCGGGCTAGCCTCGCTGCCACCCATTCTGCCGGTAGACTTCACCACCTCGGGTGTCGTCGCTCTCAGCGAAGGACGGCAGCTCACCACCGGGTATAACCTCAAAGTCACCAGCATCACCACTACCTCCGCCGGCACCACTGTGTATGTCACCGAATCCATCCCCACTATCACATGCACCGTAGCCCAAACCGCCACCAACCGCTATTTCATTGCCCGCACGCCGGTCCTCCCCGAGCCGGTGAGTTTTCGCATTACCACCGAGCACCGGCACTGCTAAGGCGCCGCTCCCAGGATACTAGTGCGCGGCGATGGCCGACTTATACGCGAAGTAGGCCGGCTTGCGCGAGCCGTCCGGCCGCAGGAGTCCGAAGAAATTCTCCACCGTGTCCGAACTCGTGCCCGAATCCATGTAGCTATACCAGAAGAACCCGCCCACCCAGGGCAGGTTAGCGGCCGCGTTCACGGCGTCGGTAGCCATTTTGGCCTCCAGGGCCTCGGTGACGTGGTCGGCGCTGGCCTCAGAGGTGGTCATGCCACTCGACGCCAGCCCGCCCGGCCCGCCGGTGGGGGCGCCAAATTCGGTAATCCAGATTTTTTTGCCCCCGTCGCCGTGAGCCGACATGATGCTGTGCAGGGTCGAGAGCTGCGACCACGCGTTGCCGGGCATATACATCGCCGGCGAGTACGGCCAGGTATACGGGTGGTGGCCCAGCGCGTCGAAGTAGCCCTTGGCGCCGGCCGCGTAGATGCCGTTTACGAAATCGGGCGGCGACAGATAGCCCCCGCCGCTATCGGCCGGCGCGGTCCCCCCGGTGAGCACCGTGGCCCCGCCGTTGACGCCCTTAATGGCGCCATAGGCCGCCTTGAGCATCGCCGTATACTCGTCGGCGTTGGCGCCGGGTTGAAAGAAGTTCAGGTTGTTAGGCTCATTCCAGATTTCCCAGGTACGCACGCCGTAACCCGTGTAGCGGGCCGCCGCGGCGGCCGCGCACCGGCCGTATGCCGCCGGGTCGGCCGGAGCGCACATCTTTGTGCCGGCGCAGTCCGACCGCCTGGCCCACCCGGGGGTATAGTCAAGGATTGCCAGTGAATTTAGGCCGCGGGCGCTCACCGCCTGCACCACGCGGTCGTAATCGGCCCAGCTGTAAACCCCCGGGCCCTGCTCTTCAATATTGCTCCACTCGACATCATAGCGCACCCAGGTGACGCCTAGCGCCTTCATGCCGTCAAGGCGCGCAGCCAAAGCGCCGTCCGATAGAGACGACAAACCGCCACCGCCGGCTATGCCATACGGCATGCCGCCGACATACCTGGTGCTACTCCCTAGGACCGATGCTCTTGAGGTAGCTCGTTTTGCAATCGCCTCGGGCGAGAATGTTGGCAAAGGCGTGAGCGATGGCGGGGGTAGCGATCCACGGCTAGCCACGGAGTTGCCGGAAACATCCAACGTGGGGACTTTTGCCTCGCCAACGGTCGGGAAACCCGGCGGGTTAACGGAGAAGAATACCGAAAACACGAGCGACGCTATGAGTGACTGGTATACCAGCCCGGCTTTCACGCCCCCCTCTGTCAACAGATAAGCCCTCCCTGTTGATCAGATCATAAAGGTAGGCTTGAGAAATTGCAAACCGGCTATGGTAATTTGCACAAACCTCTACTTCGAATACAGTGCAACCACATCCTTGAAGGCGTAATAAGCTGGCTTAAAGCTACCGTCGGCTCGGACCAGGCCATAGAAGTCCTCGCTGGTCCAGGCCCTTGTGCCAGTATCTTGGTATTGGTACCAGAAAAATGGGCCGGCCCAGGAAAAACCATGCAGAATTGTTATTGCCTCAGTGACCGTTTGCGCCTGAACCGCCTCGGTAACATGATCTCCGGCCTCGTTGGGGCCGTTGGTGGGAGCGCCAAACTCGGTAATCCAAATCTGCTTCGCGCCGTCCCCGTTGGCAACCATGGTGTCATGCATGGTTGAGAGCTGGCCCCAGGCGTCAGCAGGGTTTGAGCCGGCCGGGGTATTCGGGTACGTGTAGGGGTGTGCCGAAATGGCATCGAACGATCCGGCCGCACCCGCCGCGTACATAGCTGCCAGAAAGTCGTCGGGGCGCATATCGCCGCGTTCGGTGGCAGCTGGAGCGGTGCTTGCGGCAATTACCGCTGCCTGCGGGTCGGCCCGTTTAATGGCCCCATAGGCTGCCTTAAGCATGGCCACGTACAAGGTTGGATTGGCGGCCGGGTGGAAACGATATGATATATTGGGCTCGTTCCAGATCTCCCAGTCTTTCACGCCGTATGGTTTGTAGTGAGCAACCGCGGCTGCCGCGAATCGCCCGTAGGCTGCAGGGTCGGCTGGGCCACACATCTTAGACGATGTGCAATTGGCGGCCCGCGCCCATTGGGGCACAAAATCTATAATCATTACCACCTTAAAACCATGGAGCTCAGCCGCTTTAGCCTCCGCATCCGACGCCGACCAATCGTAGCTGTTCGCCGAGTTGTGCTGCACGGCGTCCCAGCTCAGGTCGAAGCGCACCCAAGTAGCCCCGGTCGCCCTCATCGCGGTCAGGGTGCGATCGAGCTGGGCGGGGGACTGGCCGTCAAGGTCGGCCGCGTACCCGTAACCGCTAGCCGTTGCCTGTACCGGCTGACCGCCCGTCCGTTGTAGCACACTGGAGAGATCCTGGTTGGTAGCTTGGGCGACAACTAACAGGCTCGTCCCAATAAACATGGAAACGAACAGGGCCCACGCAATCCGTCGGCCAGCTTTTTGAAAGCCCGTTCTATTGAAATGTTGGGACATGAAACTCATAACACGTCAAGCACAAATTAATGGAGAATTGTACTATAAACTGTGTGAATTGTCAATAGCAGCTAGGGTGGAACGGTTAACGCAATGTGTCTCTAGCTGCCGGTCGGGCTCGGAGCAATCACCGGGGTTGGTGATCGCCGGGCGAGTTGGACCTTCACCCGAATGTACCGGTAGAGCCGGCCGGACCGCCGGACCGCCGGTGTGTCGACATATCTGGTAAGTAGTTCAGCCAAGGGGAATGTTACTAGCATCGATGCGATGAAACCGGCCACAACACTGTAGAGATAGCCCACGTGTGGGTAGCACCATAGAAACACTAAGCAGCCCAAAGAGGCTAAGACCGATAAATGAACAAGATATAGGGCAAATGAGACACGCCCCAGATACTTAAAGGGGCCCATACTTAGTAGTGACCGCAGCTGCGGTATAAGCAGGATCGAGCTTAACACCAATGCGGCGCCGGCAACGTGCACACAGATAGCCGCCTGAGGGGCCAGGCCAAACACCAGCCCAAAGGCCAGAGCCAGTATCCCGAAATATGGATGCGCTAGGCGGCGTTCCATTTGGTGTTCGTGGACTGCCAGGTCGGATAATATCAAGCCTAGAATGAAAGCAAAGTAGTAGGTGTCGAGCAGCGCAAGCGCCAGAACTAAATAAACCAGCCCGCGCCAGCGAAGCTTCCCAAACATGGCCAGGAATGCAAAGACCAACATTGACCCCCAGAACTCTATTTGCATAGTCCAGAGGACATTATTGTATGTAAGTATATTCCGTCCTGTAAAGAAGGCATCGAATAACGCTAGCTTGACTGCGACCCAAAAATGCGCCGGCCCAATCCAGGATGCAGCCAGCCAATGAACTGAGCCGGTGATCTTGGCCGCCGGAATATTATAGTAGTGGCCGGTAGCCAAGATGAGGTACGAAAGCAGCGCCGTCACTAGAACGGTGGGCATGAGCCTAAAGTACCGCCTGATAGCGCCGGAGATAGCCACCTGGGGCTGCTGGGTGGTAAAAAACTTGTAACTCAGCACAAAGCCGCTAATGACAAAAAAGATTGAAACCGCAAAGTCCCCACTGACAATGAGAAGACCGACAGGGATCTCGTAACCAATCTTAGCTAGCTGCGACATCTTGGCTGAAATTTCCGCAAAAGGTGGAGCGAAGGCCAACGTAAAATGGTGGAGCACAACTAGAAATGCCGCCAGACCACGCAGCCCGTCCATGAACGGCATCTTTTCTCCGGAGTTTTCCACGGTTTGCCAGTTCGTTGTCTTAATCTTATCGGCTAGATCTCATGTAGTTCTGAGCTCTCGATACTAAAAGACAACCCTTTCGAATTAAAGGAATTCCAGCTAACGCCAATTGACACCCACCAAGGTTCAGGCAAGACGCTTAAAATTCTTGCAGATAATAACATATATGCTTCGAATTGTAAAGAACACCTTATAGGGTTCTCTTAACGAGTTGCGCGGACCTAACGCGAGGCGGCGACCGCCTTCACAAAAGCATCGTAGGCCGGCTTATGGGAGCCATCGGCCCGCAGGAGCCCGTAAAAATGTTCTGTCGTATCAGCGGTGGTCCCAGCATCTATGTAGTCGTACCAAAACATTGGACCGGCCCAAGGTTGCCTGCGGAACAGGGTGAGCCCCTCAGTTGCTATTCGCGCCTGGAAGTCCTCGGTTACCCGGTTGGAGGCCGAGTTTGGCCCGTTGGTGGCGGCGCCAAATTCGGTAGCCCAGATCCGCTTGTTACCATCGCCGTGCGCCGCCATGGTGTCGTGAATAAGCGCTAATTGGCCCCAGGCGTCGGTTGAATGAGCCTGCGATGGGCTAATGGGGGCGGTGTACGGGTGGGCGGCTAAGGCATCAAACGAGCCCTTAGCCCCGTCTGCATAGAGGGCCTTAAGAAAATCGAGGGGGGAATAATTCGAGCCGTCAGTCGCCGAGGGTGATGTACCACCAGTGACAACCATGGCCAATGGATCCGCCCGCTTTATTGCCCGGTACGACAGCTTGAGCATTTGCGCGTATAGGGTCGGATCGGCCGACGGGGCAAAACGAAATGAAATGTTGGGTTCATTCCAGATCTCCCAATCTCTCACCCCGTACGGGCGGAAGTGCCCGGCGGCTTCACCCGCGAAGCGAGCGTAGGCTGCCGGGTCGGATGGCCGGCACAGCTGGGGCGAGTTGCAGCCGGGGGCCGCGGCCCAGGACGGCACGAAATCGATAATCATCAGAACCTTAAAACCATGGGCTGCCGTTGCCTTGGCGAGGCTGTCATAGGCCGACCAATTATAGCTGCTAGAAGATTGATGCTGCACGGCATCCCAACTCAGATCGAATCGCACCCAGGTTGCCCCAGTTGCTTTCATATCAGTGAGCCGCCGGTCCAATTCTTCAGCCGACAAAGAGGCCAGGTCGGTAGCGAGGCCGAACCCGCCGGTCGGAACCAGCTTCTTAAACTCGTATGCAAGCACTCCTTGCTCGGCTGCCCACAAGCCAAGAGCCAGAAGCATCGCCGCAACCAAAATGCGGGCCGTCCAGAGGCGGCCCCGGCCTTGCGGCTTAGCGGGGGGAGTTGTTGCAAAGTCGTTCATTTTGAGTTCAGTTAATAAGTTATTCTAGCAGTAAAACATTGACAATGCAACCATAACATGCTAGAGTGTAATATTCAGTAAAGAGTTAGGTTCACGTTAGAGGCATTCTATGTTCAGCCCGCAGCAAATCGCCATTCTACAGATTGTATCAATGCTCGCGACTACCCTGTTTATCGCGCTATTGGTAGCATTTGAGCTCACCCCGGCTGCCCGCCGCCGCCATTCGTTTAAGGTCCTATTGCCTTGCTTTATGACCTTGGGCGTACTGATAATCTCCGGCGCGCTTATTCACGCCAAGTGAGATGGCTACGGCTTCTCGCTGAGATACCGCCACACCAGGCAGGCCGCTAAGGCCACCGCGAAGCAGATAGCTCCAAAGGTATCTTCCCGTGGGAAGGACGCCAAGTGCGTCAGCGGCAACGACAGGGTCTGGGGGTGAAACACCGCATTCTCGGCAATATAGAACCAGCCGGCAAAGCCAAAGACAAACAGTGTGAAAGATAACGCTTTAACGATTCGCAACATGAAGACAACTACCTTACTTACCAGCATGATACATCGCCCCGTACGTTTCACCTACAAGGAATGGACGTGGCTCGCTATGCACACCAAGACACGCGCCCTCAAAGCCTACGCCGATTGGCGCGTGGGCGCTACCGCGATGGAGAAGCGGGCCCATAAATCGTCCGACAGCGTTCTGTTGACCTTCGACGACTTCGGCTCAAAAGAGCAAGTTGACGACTTATTAAAGCTGCTGGAACGCGAGCATATCCGGGCCATGTTCTTTTTGCAAGGCGATTGGGCCGGCGAATACCCGGAGCTAGTCAAAAAAATTGCTCACGCCGGCCACATTATTGGCAACCACACCTATTCGCACCCGGATCTCCTCGGTCTAAGCGATGACGAAGTGCGCGCCGAGATTACGCGCGGCATCGCAAAGCCTTGGTTGCGGCCGCCGCAGGGCCGCTTCAACGCCCGCATCCGCGAACTAGCCCGCCAGCTCGGGTACGTTATTTGTTACTGGTCCATCGACAGTGACGATTGGCAGGGTGTGTCGGCTGAGTACATCACTCGCAAGGTTTTAGCCCTGATTCATCCCGGAGCAGTCATTCTATTTCACATCCATGCCCCCCACACCCTGGAGGCGCTGCCGGAGGTTATAGCGGGTATTCGCCGCCGTGGCTACGCCGTAGCCGGCCCCGATGAGCCAACCTGGGAGGCGCCGGTATGAGGCTCATGAATACGCTAAGGAGCCACCTAGGCCGCGCCGTCAAACAATTTGCGGCCGATAGCCTCTTCCGTAACGCTGTGTTTCTAATGGCCAGCACCGCCATAATGTCGGTGCTTGGCTTCGGGTTTTGGATCTTTGCGGCCCACCTCTATACGCCCTCACAAATCGGTGAGGCGTCGGCGCTCATTGCCATCACCCTGCTCATCTCTAACCTAAGCTTCTTTGGTTTGAATTCTGCCCTGGTTCGGTTCCTGCCAACTTCCAAGAATCAGAGCCGCGATATTAACGCGGTGCTGATTACCGTCGGGGCCGCTACTATGATTGCGGCGATCGGCTATCTCATTTGGACCGGCGATGACTTCTCTGGGGGCTTAAAGATCTTCTCCGCCACCCTCGGCGGGCAGTTGGCCTTCGTTCTACTTATGGCTGCCGTGGCTCTAAACACGCTCACGGACAGCATTTTTATCGCCAATCGCCGGGCCGAGTTCCACACGCTGGTGTATGCCGTTTTTGGTTTAGTTAAGCTTATTATGCCGCTCTTCCTGATCTCGTTGGGATCACTCGGCATATTCGCCGCCTACAGTGCCGCAGCCGTTGCTTCTCTCGCCCTCACGCTGGTATTCATGCGTCGGGCCGCCGGTTACCGGCTGTGGAGCCGGCCAAACTGGTCGTTTATTAGCCAGAGCCGCAAATACACTTCCAGTAACTACATTGGCGTACTACTGGCCGGACTGCCGTCGCAAGTAATGCCAAGTATGATCGTAGGCCATCTCGGCTCTGCCTCGGCGGCGTACTTTTCGATGGCTTGGACCATGGCCAACCTTCTCTACGTAATCCCATCGGCCATCACTAATTCGCTGCTGGCAGAAAGCTCACATGACATCGCCAAACAGGCCCGGAACGTCCGGCACGCGATTCGCATCCTAACCATGATTTTAGTGCCGGCTGTGTTGGTATCGGTAATAGTTGCACCTTACTTGCTCCGGCTGTTTGGGGAGCAATACTCCACGGGCGGGACAGCCATCTTTCAGCTCTTGGCGGTTTCGGCGTTCTTTATTGCCGGTAACTCTATTGGCAACACTATTATGAATATCGAACGCCGCACCGGAGGCATTGTTCTCACCCAAGTGGTAATCGCCGCCGTTACCATCGCTCTGGCCGGGTTCCTCATGGACTTTGAAAACCTCGGCCTCGTTGGCGTCGGTCTGGCCATGCTAGGCGGTATTATTGCCGGCAATATTGTCCAGCTAGTATTGCTTGCGGGCAATCAGCCCCACATCAAGGCTGGCTTAGACGCGCCACCGCCGGCCGTTAGCGGGCCATCCCCAGCTACCATCCGAGGATTCCTTGCGCACTACGGGCTGGGGGGTTCAGAAGTAGGCGCGGATATCGGTGGTGGTGACCGCAGCTCCACTGTAATTGTGGCCTCCGGTTCAAAGAAATACGTCCTAAAAGTCTACAGTATCCAAAAAAAGAACCGATCCGAGATTAGCCAAGAAATCGATTTTACACAGTTCCTCCTCCACCGGGGCGTTCCAGTGTTCCGGGTGCTCCCCAATAGCGAGGGTAGCCTAATCTCGGACATCAACGACGGGGACGACAGCTGGATCGGTCTACTGATGGACTTTGAGCTTGGCATTCACCCCCAAAGCTATAACTCCGTTCTACTAGATAGCATGGCTCGCGTCCAAGGCCGCATTCACGTCGGGGGCCTCGAATACGCCAAGCGTTTCCATCACGATCCAGAGTTTCTCAAAGACGGCGCTCTGAGGTCGGCGCTGCTAAGCTTCCTGCCTAAGGGGCTGAGCCATTTCGATTACGAAAGTGGCAATATGCTAACCCAAAATGACCAAGTTTCGTGCGTAATCGACTTTGAAGGAATGCGCTACGACCCCCTCGCCGTGTGCTTGTTCTTTACTCTCACGCAACTGCATGAATCCATGCATGACCCTGAAAAACTCAGCCTTTACCTCGCCGCGTACCAGGCAGTCCGGCCGTTGAGCGCCTCCGAGAAGCTCGTCCTCCGGCTCGCCCTGGGTACGCGTTACCGCTCACTCAAATTACTAACGTTAAGGTTTTAAGCGATGAAAGTACTTGTCACCGGCGGAGCCGGGTATATTGGGAGCCACACAGTTGTCGAGCTGATTGCTGGCGGTCACGAGGTGGTGATTGTTGATAATTTCAGCAACTCCAGCCCGCTAGTGCTCGATCGCTTGAAGCAAATTACCGGCGAGACCATTCCGTTCCACCGGGCCGATTTGCGCGATCCCCGCGCCCTCGACGAAGTATTCGCCGCCCATCGTTTTGACGCGGTAATACACTTCGCGGGTCTCAAAGCCGTTGGAGAATCGGTCGCCCAGCCACTCCGCTACTATCGCAACAATCTAGAATCAACCCTGGTGTTGTGTGAAGTAATGGCCGCCCGCGACGTTAAACGGCTAGTGTTTAGTTCTTCAGCCACCGTTTACGGTTCGCCGAAAAGCTTACCCATCACCGAAGAAGCGCCGCTCCAAGGGACAAATCCCTATGGCCAGACTAAGCTCATGATCGAGCAAATTCTCCGCGACCTGGCCGCCTCCGACCCCACTTGGCAGATCTCGCTCTTGCGCTACTTTAACCCAGTTGGTGCGCACTCTAGCGGGCTCATCGGCGAGGACCCCCAGGGTGTTCCGAACAACCTAGTACCATTCTTGGCGCAGGTTGCCGTTGGCCGCCGCCGCAAGCTCAGGGTTTTCGGAGATAGCTACGGCACGCCCGATGGCACCGGGGTACGCGACTACTTGCACGTTACCGACCTGGCCAAGGGGCATTTAAAGGCGCTTCAGCACCTACCCAGACCCGGCGTTGCAGAAGCCTACAACCTGGGGACAGGTGTAGGGTACTCAGTTTTAGAAGTGGTAGCCGCTTTTGAAAAAGCTTCGCAGCAGCCGATCCCCTATAAGGTCGTTGCTCGCCGCCCCGGCGACATTGCCAGCTGCTACGCCGACCCATCCAAGGCCGCCCAAGATCTGGGCTGGACCGCAGAGCTCGGCCTCGATGATATGTGCCGCGACACCTGGCGGTGGCAATCACAAAACCCCCAGGGCTTCACAGCTGAAGGCCCTGCTCGCCGTCACTAAGTAATGGCCGTCACAAGACCCACTAGCACGCCCCAGGCGTAGGTGAAGTGGTGGATGATTACCGTGACTGAGCGGTTCTTAATTACGAGAATCACCAGCGCTAGCAAAACCACCAGCAAATAAGCCGGCCAAATGAACGCAATCGGCAAACTGAGCAGAATCAGCGGATAGATCCAAACGTGCGGTTCAAACCGGATTAGTTGCCACAGCCGCCTCCGCCAATGCTTCTTGTGCAGCATGGCCCGGGCCTTGCCGTACCGGAAGGCTCGCCGAAACTGCTCCTCGGCTTGGCCAAAATCGTGGGCAATGGCCGCACCGGGCTCATAACAAATTTGATAGCCGGCATCGGTGACACGCCACGAGTAATCGACATCCTCGCCGTAGATAATAACTGGGTCAAATAGCCCGACCTTGTCGATTACACTCCGCCGAAACGCCAGGTTCATCGTGGCGTATTCGCGCACATGGGTGCGCTCTGCGTATTCCGGGAAATAATGGACCAGATTGTGCGGGTTGGAATTGCGGCAGGGGCCACAAACCGCGTCCTCGCCATCGTTCATGGCGCCAACGATTGCATCAAGCCACCCCGGAACCGGAGCGCAGCTTGCGTCAATGAAGGCGATGATCTCGCCTGAGGCCAACTCTAGGCCTCGGTTGCGCTGCTCGGCGATGGTGAAGCGTCTGCCCTTTTGGTCAAACATTTCCCACCTTACCCGCGGGAACCGAGCTCTAATCTTGGCTAGTCGCTCCGGCGCCGACGCGTCGATGACAATCGTCTCAAACGAAACGCTGGTGCGCTGAGCGGCCAACAATTCGAGTGTAGGCTCAATACCGGGGTCATTTTTAACCACAATTATAATGGAAACGAGAGGTTTCATCGGGTTCCTAGGTAGCAAAGCGCAACAATCGGCGCAAAAACTGTTTATAGCTGAATATGGCCCATAGGTAAAAACGCTCAAACCTGCCGAGCGGCCGGACCGCCTCGTAAGCGTTTAGATAGCATTCCAGATTTGCCGGCGTTTGGAGACCTTGTGGCAGACGGTTAAGTGTGACGGCCAAACAGTTTGCTAATGGCCCATAGGTCATGTCGTCAAAGTCCAGAATTGCCGAAATGCGCCGTTGCTTCACCAGAAGGTTATTGGGCGTAAAGTCAAAATGGCTATACCCTTTAGGCAAGAGTGATCTGACGCCCGCCCGGGCCAGGTCTCCCAAACTCAATGCCAAGCGCTTCGCCGGGCCAGCCGCCGCTCGTCGCAGCATGTTGCGCAATTGCAGGGATGTTTCGGCATACTCCCGACCCAATAGGTGGAGACTGGCCTGCATACTAGCCATGTCACCCAAAAGCCGGGGGGTAAAAGACTCAGGATGAACACCCGGCATCAGGTTCATAAGAATCCCCTGCCAGCGCACACCATCAATGGTAACCTCGGTCAAAAACCGGCCTTTCGTGTTCTTAATCACCTCGGGCACCGCCAAACCATTCGCAGCTAGAAAATGCATAAAATCCAATTCCTGATAGATTTCATCGGGCGTTTTCTTGTATTGCCGGTAAACCCGCAAAACGTATTGCTGGTCGCTACCCTCTACCACGAAGGTCTCGTTCTCGATCCCGCCTGCTGCCCGACGAATTCGGTTGGGGCTCAGTTTGTACAGCGCCAACATGCGGCGCAGCGTGCGCGGGCTCGCCGGGAACTGATATTCTTGTTCCAGCTTGAGATTATGGCCCTCCAGCTCGTAGGCTACCCCTCTCAATGGTAAATCCTCACGCTGCCGTTGCTGTACACTAGGTTCTTATTATCGTTAAGAAACTGGGTTGGGGGCTGCTCATACAGCAAGGTACCGTCGTAGTAGAATGGCACCTGGTTAAAGGTAGTGTTGCCGTAGCTTAAATAAACGTAAGCATCTTTAGAGATGTTGGCCGGCGCCAGCGAACCCCGAGCATAAATGCCGGCGTAGGTAATCATTTTGCGCCGAGCGAATTCGTCGGCATTCACTACCGCGCCCTTCGGGACATGGGTGGCCAACCACTGGTAGCCGGCAAGTTCGTCGGCGTGCGTGTAATAGGCGGCGTAATACAGCCCACCGTTCGAGGTGGTAAGAGACGGTTTGTACCCGCCGGTCAGAGCCGGCAGCAGGCCGGCGTTTATCAGGAAGAAACTCACAAAGAGCATAGCCGTAGCCCGCACCCGCCAGGTTGGCGAAAACCGCAGCCAGCCAAACACCACGTAGCAGGCAATCACAATCGCCGGCGCCAAAAACAGCAATGATTGCTGGATAAGCCGAAGCAGGCCGTAGTTAATTACCGAGGGGAGTAGCACTTCCAGCACGATCATGCCAAGGCTAGACAGCCCCAAGAGCAAGTACTGCCGCGGAATTCGGGCCAGTTGCGGGCGGAACGTTAGGGCCGCTAATCCCATCAGAATCAGCAGCTGTATCAGCTTGGCGTAGCCCGAGCGAGCCGAGTCGTAAAAGCCGTACAGCGATGCCCCCAAATGCGTAAACCAACGCCCGACCGGAGTTGGCTCATCTACCTGCTCTTTCCCCTGCGCAATCGGGTACTTGTCGGTAACGGATGCTGGGTAATACGCGCTGGCACTCAGATCACGAGATTTCGTTACATTGGCCGTATATTGGCGAAAAATCTGCTCCTGGGTCAGTTTGTGGCCCACCAAGCTGTAGGTCGATTCACCAGTCTGCGTGGAGTGGCCAAACAACAGCGGCAGACTCTGGGTTATGCCGCCAATGGTGCTATCAATTCCCTGGCTGGTATTGGTTATCTGAGAGTTCCATAGGTACACCGTAAGGCCCAGCGCCAGCACCACCGGCCAGCTCAGCGGCATAGAAACTACCCGTGAGACTTGCTCACGCCGGCGAAAACGGTCCCAGCGCAGCACCAAGAGCTCCAAAACTTTGGCGGCCAAGATTACGCCCATTGCCACATAACTTGTGGAATAATGCGACAAAATCATCCCCAGACCCAGCAGCAATACCATAATTGATTTTGATCGCCGGGCCATTCGGGTATCAAACAATGTCATGAGGGCTAATGCAAAAAACAGGAAAGCCATCTCCTGACGTCCCAGCATGGGCATATCCGTCAGGAAGGTTGGGAATGTAATAAACACAAAAGCCGCCAGAAAAGCTGCCCGCCGCGGCAAGAAACGTGACAAGGTTAGATATAGCACCGGTGGAACCAACGCGAACACCAGTTGGAACAACAGCTTGTAGATGTCCGGGTCTGCTAGCCCGGTTAATTTGGCCAAGATGGTCGGTAAAATTGTAATGCTTAAGCAGGCGTTGTAGGCGTCCCGCAGAAAGCTCATGCTCCATATTCCGTGCTGGATGGTGAGCTGAAATACCTGGTATTCCTGAATGATATCGTGGCCCGTGATATACCATCCCCGCATGGACGTGGCGAGTAGTAATGACAGGCCGATCATAAACAGGCTGTATGGGTACAGACGGTGGAGGGGCAATTGCTTCGGCCATACCAGCCAGAGGGTGTAGGCCGCCACGAGCCCCATCATAATGAGCGTAAAACGGTTCGACAAGCCATTATTGAGCATGATCGCCCCAGCCGCGGTTAGGATCGGCAGGGCTGCGCCTAGGATAATCAAAAACCAGGAGTGCACATCGCGGTCCACTTTGAACCGGCCAGCAAAAATGTCACCACGACGCCATAAAACCGCCACCAGCAAGCTCGCAACGCCTCCGCCAATCGCTGCCACCAAGGGTGTAGTGCTCAACGGGCGCGCGATGCCCACCAGGGGCAGGAGTACGCTCATGCCCAGCCCTACCAGCATGAGGAACAAAACGCTCAGTGCCGATGAGTATGCCAGCCCGGCCCAAAAGTTGATTTGCGGGTCACCTTTGGTGACGAGCCGCATGATGAGATACCCCGGCAATGTCAGCAAAAAGGCCGATGAGGCCGCAATTTTAATAGCACTCGTTGGCGCCCATAGGGCAATAGCCACCCAG
Organism: uncultured Candidatus Saccharimonadales bacterium; assembly: GCA_964530365.1. GTDB lineage: Bacteria > Patescibacteriota > Saccharimonadia > UBA4664 > UBA4664 > CAZGZY01. The sequence goes on along the minus strand of CAZGZY010000011.1, from coordinate 1,844 downwards.
GCGATGAGCAGTGAGGCGGCTATTAGGCTGTGGCCAAGCGTTTTGCGCACAATTACTGACCTTTTTTGAGAAGTATAAATCCACGTACGAGGCCGGCTACGGTTGATAGCTCCTCGGCTAGCTGCATGTAAGCAAAGGTGAGACACCAGAGATTGTGCTCGTGGATTGCTCGTGCCGGCCACCACAAATACAACATCTGCGGAAGCACAACTACTATCAGTAGACTCCACAATGGACTAAGCAGCAAGCTTAATCCGAGCGCGCTCAGCCAAAGTAACGGGAACGGAAGGATGGGCGGCGTGAGTGCATTGCGGCGATAAAATATCAGGTTGGAGAGGCCGCGAACGTACGGCCGGCGAAGGAAGGTTCCCAAACTCATTTTGGGGTCGTGGATCAATAGCGCGCTCGGCACTGCGTAGAAATGGTAATTGGGGTAGGCCTTGATAATGCGAGCGCACAGATCAGTGTCTTCGGCCGCCCGCAAGGATGCGTCCCACCCTCCAACCGATTGCAGTAGCGCTACCGAGAAAGTGGCAGTAGCACCGTTAAGCTGCCGAACCGGGTAAATCTTGGTGCTTGGCTTCTCGGGGTGGAGTTGGTCCATAAGGTAAGACATAAACCGGCCTAGCGCGTGTTTATGCGCTCCTAACCGAAGCGACGGGGGATTGCCGCTGCCGGTGGCCGCCATGAAACGGTCAACGATTCCGTGTAGAGCAGCCGGCTCCTGGATGATGCTGCCCACCCCGGCCGCATTCGGCTGCTGGTAGCCCAGAGCCAGTTGCTGCAGCCACCCCGGCGCCACTACGCAGTCATCGTCGAAGCTAACGTACACCTCGCCCTTGACGTGTTCGAGGCCGGTGTTGCGAGCAGCCGCCAAACCCCGATTCGCCCTGTGGCGCACTAGGCGCACTGGATATTTCGAAACGATTGCCGCCGTATTGTCCTGGCTGCCGTCATCCACCACGATAATCTCGTAACGGTTGCTCGGGTAATCTTGAGCCAACAGGGATTCAATGGCCCGGCCAACAACCGCGCTGCCATTGAAGGTGCAGATAACGACGCTCATAAATGGTTGTAGCGGCTGTTTCATCGGACTTTCTCCAAGAATTGTTCTAGTTGTCCAGATAACGTATCCCAGGCGTAGCGGGTCTCAGCTAGCTTTCGAGCCCGTTTGGCCAGCGTTTGGCGCTTCCCCGGGTGCAAGATGAGCTCGGAAATAGCCTCAGCCAGAGCCGCACTATCTCCCGCCGGTACCACGAGCCCAGCCTTGCCATCTTCCACATACAGTGCCAAGTCGCCCACGTTGCTCACAATGGGGCTCAGTCCGAGCGCCATATATTGGAACACCTTCTGGTTACTGCAAGCCGCCGTGGTGCGTTCTGTGGGCATAACGCAAATGGCGATGTCGCCGGCTGCCGTGTAGCCGCGGAGCTGGCCAAAGGTGGTCCAGCCGCGGAATGCCACATTGGCCGACACGCCCAGGCGAGCCGCCAGCGCTTCCAGCTCCGGCCGGCACGGGCCGTCGCCCAGGATCTCAACCGACACGGCCGTCTTCCCGGCGTGCGAGATCACGCTGGGCAGGGCTTCAAATAACGGCTGCAAAATGCGAGTGCGGCTAAGAATGCCAAAGAATACAATGCGGACCGAGCGGCCTTCTGGAGCCACCACCGGCACAAACGCCTGCGGGTCTACACCATTGGGCAGCCGAAGAATCGGCTTGCCGGGGAAGCGAGCGGTAAATTCGCTCTCGAGTAACCGGGAAGCTGCCACAATCGCCCGGGCCTCTTTGGCGGCCCAGCGCTCACAGGCTGCTACCAGGCGGTAGATTAAGGCGGGCTGGCCTT
>CAZGZY010000010.1:0-16402 GCA_964530365.1 uncultured Candidatus Saccharimonadales bacterium | reverse complement strand
GGTAGCGGGCGGGACCACGCCGCGGACGCTGACGGTGACCGGGGCTGACATTACGATTGGCAGCACGATTATGCCAACGTCTCCGGGGGTGCTGAGCGTGCAAAGTAACGGCGGGAACAACCTGAACATCGATGCCGGCGGGGGAGCGTCGGTTAATATTGCGGGGGCGAACGCTAATGCTGTAAATGTCGGTAACACCACGTCTAATCCCAGTGTGGCTTTCAACGGCTCAGGTTCGTTTGGGACTACCACTGGGGCGGTGTCGCTAAATGGTGACACGACGGTGGCTAGCGGCAAGAACCTGACCGTGACGAGCGGTACATTGACCTCGGCCGGTGGCGCGATTAGCCTCAATGCTAGCTCGAACTTTGCGAGCAACATCAACACTGGCACCTCGACGGGAACGGTGACGATCGGCGGTGGCTCGGCCCCGCTGGTGATCGATTCGACCAACTTCGATGTCGCCAGCACCGGCGCGGTGAGTGGTGTGACGACTTTGAACGCTTCGGGGCTAGTGACTTCGGTGGGGCTCAACGCCGGGACCGGCTTGGTGCAGGGAACTGGCGGGCTGACCATCTCCGGCGCGACGGCGAGCATTAATAACAACTCGAACTTCGCGACCAACATCAACACCGGTAGCTCGACCGGGACGGTGACAATCGGCGGGGGTACCGTTCCGCTGGTAATCGACTCGACGAACTTCGACGTCTCGAGCGCCGGTGCTTTGAGCGGTATCACGACGATTGCCACCTCGAGCACCATCAACGGGCAGACGATCTCGGCCACGGCGAACTTCACCGGTACTGTGACGGTGGCAGGTGCGAACGCTTTGACGTTGGGCACTACTGGGACTGCTACAGGAGCAGCCTTGTTTATGGGCGCGACGGCGGCGAGTGGTTCGATTAACCTGATTGGGCAGGCTAACCCGACCGGATCACAGACGATTACGCTACCGGACGATACCGGCATCGTCTGCCTGCAGAGCTCGGCTAGCTGTGCCTTTGCGCTGGGTACCGGTAACGCGTTCGTGGACACGGGCAATAGCTTCGGTCATGCCGCCGATCTGGGTACGAATGACACCTTTGCCCTCAACATCCGCACCAACAACGCTACTCGCCTAACGGTGAGCACCACTGGTGACCTCACTTGGGCCGCAGGCAGCACGGGCGGATTTGACCAGAGCGCCTCGAGCGGCACATTTAAGACTGGTACGGGCGCCGTGAGTATCAATGGCGACCTGACGGTGGCGGCGGGTAAGAACTTAAGTTTGACGAGCGGCACCGGCACCTATACCCAAACCTCAACCTCGGCCACCAACATTGCTCACACCATTACCGGTCCGGCCAACCTGACGACCGGCGGGGCCGAGACGGCAACGGGCACCTTTGTCCACACCGGCACCGAAACCGGCAGCCTGTCTAACGTAACGGCGAATGATTCTTCTACGGGGGCGGCCGGGACTAGCGTAACCAACGGTTTGAACGTGGGTACCACCATTAACACCTCCGGCGCCGGGGCCAAGCAGGTGAACGAGATTAACCTGCAGGCTCCGGCGGTGACGGCTTGCACGAGCGGTAACTGTACCCTGGATGGGGCCAAGATTACGACCCTTACGAGTGGGGCCGCCGCGAACATTACCTCCAACGCGGTCGACATCCAGGCGACTGGTATTGCTAGCGGTAACCTCAACGGCCTGAACATTTCCGGTATTACGGCCGGGGCTGGGACCGAGAACGCCATTAACCTGGGGGCTGGCTGGGACTCCCTGATCTCGGGTACCACAGCCGCGACCAACTTGCTGAGCTTTACCAACTACACCGTCACCACGGGCGGAGCCGTGACGGCCGGCACCTACAACACCGACACCATTGGGGCGAGTGCCTTTACCTTCTCTGGGGCTAACCCGGCCATCTCGGCCTCCACGGCTGCGACCGACCTGACGGTGGATGCCGGTACCACCGGCCAGGTCAAGATTGGCGGCACTTCTACCGGTGACATTCTGCTGGCGGGCGGCTCGGGCGGTGGCGTATTCGGCTGTACCGTCGTTAACGCCAGCGGCAACTTGACCTGTGACGGCAACATTACCGGCGCGGCGACGGGGACGGTGGGGTACTGGACGCGCACCGGGACGTCGCTCGCACCGGCGACCGGCGGGGACGCGGTGACGACCAGTGGTAACATTTCTACCACTGGTACCGGCACGATTACGTCGGCCTGGCTGCTGACAGCGAGCGGTGGGTTGACGGTGGCCGCCAACCAGTACATTGTCATGACGAGCGGGACGGGGACGTTTACTCAAACCTCAACTGCCACGACCGACGCTCACACCATTACCGATAACTCGCTGACTACCGGGTCGGCGCTAAAGGTGACGAGCACGAACAACTCGGCCGCCAACACATCTTGGAGTGCGGTGAGCTTGAACCCAACCAACGCTCAGGGTACGGCGGCGGTGAGTGGGGCGAACCTCATTTCCGGGTTGGATGTGCAGTTTGCCCAAACGGCGACGGTGGCGGGCAACAACGAGACGGTGGCCAACCTGGCGGTAGCGGCCAACGCCAGCTCGCCGACGGACTCGATAGTGTCGTCGATTCTCAACCTGGCAAATAATGACACTGCTACTGGTAACCAGATAGCCGTGACCAGCGGCCTGAACATTAGTACGGCTGGTGGTGCTGCCAGCATAGTAAACGGCATTACCGTCAACTCCACCGCTAGTGGCGTCACCAATGGTATTAACCTAAACGGTACTTTCGGGACGAGCTTAATTACGACGAGTACAGGTAACTTTAGCGTGAGCCAAGCCGGAGCAATCGTGGGCGTGGGCGTGAACTCTGGCACGGGTCTTTTGCAGGGGACAGGTGGGCTGACGCTTACAGGTAATACGAGCATTAACGCTAGTGCAGGTGCGGCAACGACCGCGATTGGCACCGGTACGACGACGGGAGCGGTGACCATTGGTGGCGGCTCAAACACCTTTGCGTTAGACACGACGAACATCGACATTTCGAACACGGGTGCCATAAGCGGGGCCACGGGAGTGATTTCGTCGGGTGGCATTACCTTTAGCGGGCTCACCAACAACGGGCCGGTGTATACGACGGCGGGCGGCGTGCTCAACAGTGAGGTCAATTTGAGTGTGACGCGAGGTGGTACCGGCTTCGGGACTACCACAGCGTATGGCGTGATTACTGGCGGCACTACTTCGACGGGGGCATTCCAGAACGCGGGCACAGGGACGACGGGCCAGATTTTGCAATCGGCGGGCAATGCTGCGCTGCCCACTTGGGTGACGAACACGGCGGCTAATACGTGTACCGACTGTTTGATTCAGGCGCCTTCCACGACGGCGCGCAACACTATTTCGCCAACCGGGGCGAGTACGACCGGCCTTACGGTGAAGCAAACCTCGACGGCTTCTCCCACGGGCGACATTTTGGACGTGTTTGGCGCGAACGGTACTACCAACTTCCTTCAGGTAACGAGCACGGCGGCCAACGCTGGTGCGATCAACATTTCTTCGCAGGGTGCTGGGAATGCGCTGGGTCTGACGGGTGCTGGGGCGGTGAGCATTACCGCCGGGGCGGCGTCGACGTGGAGCACGGGCGCCAATGCGCTGACGGTGACGTCGGGTGGGACGAGCGCCTGGACCAATACGAGTGGCAACTTGGCCTTATCGACAGCGACGACGGGTAATATCAGTGTAGCTTCGGTAGGAACGTTGGCTCTTGCTGGCACGAACTTCAATGTGTCGACGGCTGGGGTGGTGACTTTGGCTGGTGCTCAGGCGGCGGACATTACGACGTTGGCCGGACTAACGCCGACCGCCATGGTGATCCAGCCAGGGAGTGCCTCTACGGCCACTTCGACGGGTGCTTCGCTCACCCTCCAAGCCGGCAATGACTCCGGAGCGACTGCTGCGACTGGTGGGTCGCTAACACTCAAGGGTGGGGACGCATCCGTTGGTACTACGAAGACCGGCGGCACGGTAACGATTGATTCTGGTAGCGGTGCGACGGCGGGTGGTGCGGTAACGATTGCGGGGAGCAATGCGGCTTCGCTAGCGCTCGGTCGCACCGGCATCACCACGACTGTTAATGGTACGACTCAGATCGGTGGGGCTACGGGTACGGGGGCTTTTCTCAATAACGGTTCCACGACCAATACCGAGAAGAATATTTTGGATCTGGCGACCGGGGGATCGATTGGCACTAATACCTCGACCGTTGATATTTACACTTATATTTCCCTTAGCCAAACTACGCCTGGGCAAACGATCACGATTCCGAACCCCACGGCTAGCACCGTTTATGGCAAAGTTATATATCTGAGCAATATCGGTACGGCCAGCTTTACCTTGCTGGGGACTACGATTGGCGCGGGTTCGACGGCCACCTTGGTGTGGGCGAACAAATCGGGCGGGGCGGTGTGGACGTTTGCCGGAGCGGATGGTAGTGGCATTTTGAACCAGAATGCTTCGGCCCAAACGGCTAACTTCTGGATCTCCGGGACGGGTCGGGCCGATACGAGCTTTCTGAGTCCGTTGTTGGATGTGGCTACGGCAGGTATTCTCTCGGTCGGCACGGGGACTGCTACCACTGTGAACCTCGGCAGCGTTGGCACTACGGTAAAGGGGACTACGGTCAACATCGGGACCACGAGCGACGCGACCAACACGCAAGCGGTGAACATTGGCTCGACGGCTACCAACGCCAACGACATTACGACCATCCAAGGCGGTTCGAGCACCACTGGCGCAATTGTACTGACGCCAAATGCGGCTGGGGCGATCTTGATTGGGGCATCGGCCGGTGGGGGCAATATTACGCTGGGGTCGTCGTCGGCTGCCCAGAGTGTCTTGATTGCCAACGGGGCCGGGGCGCCAACAGTGAGCATTGCTAATGTTAGTACGGCGGGTGTGAGCTTGAATATCGCTGGTGGCGCCAACACCGCGACCAATACGATCAATATTGCGAACGGCGCCTCGGGTGCGAACACCAACGTGAGCATTTTGTCTGGAGTGGGTACGGCCGGTACGTCCTCACTGCTTTTGGCCAACAATCCGCGCGTGATATCAATTGATCTGGGCAATGTGGCCAACGTGGCAAACCGGACGACAACGATCGCCGGTGGCGCCACGCCCACGGGGGTGAGCGACACCATTAATATTGGTACGGGCAACACGGTGGGTACCGGTACGAAGGTGATACACATTGGGGACGGGACGCCGGCGGGTACGAACGTGGTGACGATTGGCTCCAATGCCAATACGGCTAGCACCACTGAAATCCGCGGCGGTAACAGCGCGGGTCCCACCACGGCCATTTTGCTCAATCCGCAGACTACCGGCACGATCGTGGTGGGGGCGACGGCTGGCTCGGGGCAGATCACGGTGGGGTCGTCGACGGTGGCGCAGACGGTGGTGGTGGGCGGCGGCACGGGCGCTTCGACGGTGCAGATTGCCAACAATGTGGCGACAGCCACCGGCAACACGGTGACGATTGCGGGTGGCGCGACCGCTAACGCTCTCACCGATACGGTGAATATTGCCACCGTCAATGAGGCCGTGAGCGGCTTTAATGCGGTGCACATTGCGGACGGTACTCCGGGGGGAACGGGGACGAATTCGGTGACGATTGGCTCACTGGCCAACGCATCTGCCACCACGATTCAGGGCGGCACCGGCAACATCGCGCTGGCGACTGGCACGGGGGCTGGGAGCAACATTACGTTGACGACCGGTTCCTCAACCTCGAGCATTATTGCTAAATCTGGCACAGCCAACACGCCCACGGCTTTCTTGGTGCAGAGCGCAACTAGCTCAAACATTCTAAAGCTGGGCACAACTACGGTGCGCACCAACTTCATCACCAACCCGGGTGGCGAAGCGGCGGTGACGGCCAGCGATTGGCCGACGGGCGGTAACGGCACGGCGGTGACGATTAGCCAGGATACGTCCAATGCCTGGAGCGGCACGGGGTCCATTAAGGCGGTGACAACCGGCACGGCCAACCGCGGCGCCAAGAACGTGCTTTCGGCGACACTAGCGAGCAGCACGGCCTACTCGCTGACGTTCTACGCCAAGGCCAGCGGGTCGAACTTCGCTACTCTCAACGCCGACTACCTCTACGACGGCACCAACTCGGACGGTACGGCGGCCTGTACGGCTTACGCGGTGGTGACCACTGGCTGGACGCGATTTAGCTGCTTTTTTACGACCTCGAGCTCGGGTACGCACACCAAAACGTCGGCGAACGCCATCGTGCTGATGCAAAGTGACGCGGGCTCGCGCACCTGGTACATGGATGGGGTGCTGCTGGAGCAGATTAGCAGTACGGCTGATGCATACGGCGCGGGCCAAGCACAACTGGACGCGGTGATAACTGGGCCGCTGGCAGTGCAAAACACGGAAAACTCGACCACCGCCCTAAGCGTGACGAGTGCTGCCGGGACTGCCTTGTGGACAGCCGACACCTTAAACTCCAAGGTGATTACGGGTGGCACGGAGCAAGTGGGGGCATCGGCCGGCACTGGCGCGTTGGTGAACAACGGCTCCACGCTCAATACGGCCGACGCGCTGGGCGATCTCGCGACGGCTTCATGGCCGTCGGCTGCGAGCTCTGTGGATATATACACGTACTTCACGATTTCGCCAACTGGTTCGGGGCGCTCGTACACGGTGCCGGCGCCGACGGGTGGCGTTGCGGGGCGGGTGATTTACATTAGCAACATCAACGCGACGAATAGCTTTACGATTATTGCCACTTCAAGCGTGTTGATTAACCCCAATGTGACGGCGACTTTGATCTACAACGGTGCCGCTTGGACGTACGCCGGCGCTGACTCGTCGAGCCTGCAGGCGGCCTACAACAATACGGCTGGTGGCACGGTGCCGAGCATTGCGGTGAGCACGGTGAAGGTAGGCGTGTCGATTCAGAACTCGGTGACCAATTCCATTGCGGCCGGCGCAGAACTGTTTGGGGTGAAGTCGGCGGCGGCGGATGACATTCACTTGGGGCCGTCGCTCCTGACGGTAACGAGCTATGGGGTGGGAGTGAACTTGGGTACCGATTCCGCGGTTGTCGGCAATGACTTGCAGTTTGGTGGCAATGCCGACCGCGTGATCCGCGTTATTTCGGCGACTACCGCCAACCAAACCGGCGGGGCGTTGACGATCGCGGCGGGTAATGCCAACGGCAGCACCACCGGGAACCCGGGTGGAGCGCTTAACCTGCAAGCTGGAAACGGCGCCGGGACGAGTGCTGGCGCGAACGGTGGGGCGGTGGCGATCCAAGGTGGTACCGGGACGGTCGGGAACGCGAGTGCGGTTGGTGGGGCGGTGACCATTACTGGTGGCTCGGCTGGCGCGATTGCCGGTGCCCTGGGTGGCGCCGTGAGCATGACGGGTGGGGCCGGCACGAGTACCGGCACGGGTGCTGCGGGCAACACTGCCACGGTGGCCGGCGGCGCCGCCGGCGGCTCGGGTAACAACACTGGTGGTGCGGTGACAGTAAAGGGCGGTCAGGCCACGGGCAACGCTGCTGGTGGAACGGCGAACTTGAATGGTGGCGCGAACGCCGGTAACGCGACGGGCTCGGCCGGTGGCGGAGTGGCGATTACTGGACAGGCTGGGGCCACAGCAACATCGGGCGCCACCAATGGCGGCAACGGTGGCGCGGTTACCATTACCAGTGGCGCGGGTGGCGCTGCCTCAACTGGCAACCTGCAGGGCGGCACCGGGGCTGATCTGACGTTGCAGGCCGGTGATGGCGGCGCGAGTTTCGGCAGCGGCGCCAATACCAACGGCGGTAGCATTCGCTTCACGGCCGGTAACGCCGGAACTGGTGGTAGCGGTGCTGCAGGAGTGCCGGGCGTGGTGAGTATCGACACGCCGGTGTTTACGGCGTCGTCTCAGACATTTACTCAGACGGGCAACAATCAGGCGTTTCCTGCTGCGGGTGCCGAGACCACTACATTGCAGACCAACATTGATGGCTCCAGTACGCTGGTGGTGAATATAGCAGGTGCGTTTACGGGCTCGACATTGACCATCCCATCTCCGCGGAACACTACGACCGGCCGCATTGTTTACGTGACAGTGGCTAATGGATCGGTGTCATTCACACTGGCAGCTGCTGGCATGCCGAGCATGAACATGTCGGCCAATAATACCGCGATGTTGATCTGGAATGGCACAGGCTGGACCGGCAGTGCGTCCTCGAGCTCGCTGCAATCGGTGTACAACAACACATCGACTTCTCCTGCCTCGATCGTCACCACATCGGCGACCAAGAACCTGTTGTTCCAGGCTGGAGCCGGTTTTGACAACAATGCCTTGCTGCAAGTCGGTAACAGTGTGGGGGCAAACATGCTAAGCGTTGACACTACCAATACCGCGACGGGGCTCAACCTGATGCCCAACAGCGGTGCGGAAACGGCTTCCGGCTTTACGACTACCTACCCGGCTGCCGGATTTGGGACCACCGGCTCGTCCGAAGCCCAAACTGTGGCAGCGGGCACTTTTGCCTCTGGTTTAGCGGCCGTAACGGCAACACCAACGGCGGCTACGAGCGGTATTCGCGCCAACCTGGGTGCGGCCCTGCCTATCTCGAGCATCTACGTGATATCTTTCTCGGTGAAGTCGTCCACTTCCTGGACAAGCGACATAGACGTGCGCTACAACCGCACGGGTACGACGTCGGATGGTGCAACGGCTGTATGTTCGACCGCCGGCCCGGCGTCTACCTCGAGCTTTAGCTCGCGCACTGTCACTACTACCGGGTTTACGAAGATCACTTGCTACATCACGACGTCGGCTACGATCGGTGACGCCACGGCCAACATTGTGATCTTCCAAACAGCCTCAGCTACGCGCACGATCTACGTCGATAACATTGCCGTGATCGCCCAAAACACCACTGGCGCCCAAGACAGCGGTGTGCTGCAGGTGGGCGGCAACAATAGCCAGGGTCTGACGTTACTAACACTAGACTCATTCGCCGCCGCACCGTTTACCGGAACGGCGAACACGGCCTTGCTAGGCTCGATGTACTACGACACCACTTTGGGCCGTATTGCCTGCTACGAGTCGGATGGTTGGGGCTCATGCGGTGCGTCGCCAAACAAAAGTATCAACATGATTGCGGAATACGTGGGAGCGGTGCTAAACCCCGGCCCGGCCGCCGACACCCACCTGGGCTTCATGACGGCTAACTTGTGCTCCGGTACCGCCCGATTGAGCGTAAACACTACCATTTGTAGTACTTCCACGGACGATTTCAACTACTATGACTGGACGTCGAGCCAGGTGGCGGCGCAGACCTATAGCATTTACGTTCGCTACCAGCTGCCGCCGACCTTTAAGGCCTTCTTGGACGACAATACCATCAAGATGGCGGCGCGTACCACGAACACCACCGATGGGTCAGCGTCGCTCTCGGTCTTCCAGGCTAATGGCACCCAGTGTGGTAGCACGACGAACTTGACCAGCGGCGGGGCGAACACTTGGTTTAACCTGAGTTTGGGCGGCGGCGGCGAGACGGCCTGCTCATTTACCGCCGGAGATATAATGACGTTTAGGGTGGATATGTCATCGAAGAACAATGCCCATGTGTACGCGGCTAACATTTCGCTGACAATGACTGGGAAGTAAGCCTGTGCCGAAATCACGAAGCATTTGGATAGTGTTGGGGACGCTGGCTGTAGCGGCGGTGTTTGTGGTGGGGTTATTGACGGTGGCCCATGGGTTGATATCGGATTTACATTGGCCTTGGGCTAGTGCCGGGAGAGTGGGTCAGGCTCAGCAGCTGCAGGGTAAAACCGATGAAGTGACCTCGATCGACAACGCGAAGTTTAGCTATCTAGTGCCGGCGCGGGACGCGCAATGGCAGTTCGATTCTAGCAGCACGGCGTACGATCAGGCGAAGGGGATAGTGAAGTACTTGGTGACCATTAAGCAGGGGAGCGTGGGTGTAACTATCAGTCAACAGGCGATGCCGGCAGATCTGCGGCCAAGGGGATCTGGCAAATTTGCGGCGTTTATAAATAATCTCAAGGCCACCAGAAGCCAGGATGCGGGCAGCGGGAAGGCGTATTTTCTGCTGGCGCTGGAGAATGGGGCGCCGGCAGACGGATCGGACACCGTAGTATATGCCACGGACGACATTTTGATGTTTGGGCGGAGTGGCAGCATTCTTGATTACGACGTCTGGGCGAAGTTGCTGGCGTCGATGCAGAAGGCGCCTCACTCCTGATTTGATTCTGAGCGCCCAAACCATTATCCTTATGGTTAAGGGAGTTGTGAGTGAGCCATAAGCGCGCAGCTGGTTTCGGGTTGGTACAGACACTCCTCACCGCTTGGCAAGATGTTGCTAAGGGGTGTTTTGGCGTGATAGTGCGCTTGCGGCGCCTCCCGTGGGTTGATCGTGGGGTGCGGATCTTGAAGCTGGCCTACCCCGAACTGCGAAGGCTGAGCTGGCGCAAGGCGCGGCGATGGCCGATACCCTGGTTAATGTGGTTGCGCCAAGTGGATGTGCGTAGGCCAGTACACGCTGTCGTGATTGGTATTTTGATGGCTGGTATTCTCGCGCCGGTATTGGGAGAGTGGGCGGCAAGTGAGCGATATCGATTGAGTGACGAAGTGAGAGCGGTAGCGGCTAATCCGGCACCTAATCTAATGAGTAAGCTCAAGTATGACAAGTCGAAGAAGGCGAACATATTTAATGCCGATGGCGAGACGGACCCAACGGCCGGCTTGAAGGACACTTTGGCGGCCAAGACTGGAGGCGGTAAGTCCCAGCTGTATACCTCGACTATGCCCGATGACCCGAGTCGGGGGGTAAGCGTACATGACAACGTGAACGATGTGACGGTGAGCTTCACGCCCAAGGTGAGCCTACTGGGTGGCCGGGGGGAGGATGGTCACGTGGTATATCCGCTCAAAGATGATCCCGGTCAGATGATTTTTACTCCGAAGGGTAACGGGGTGAAGGAAGATATCGTTTTAACGTCAGCGCCGGACGGTGATGTTAAGGAGTATAGCTATCATTTGGGTGTTCCGGATTACGTCCAGCCGCGTCTGAACCAGGACGGGAGCGTGGGATTTTATACGGCGGATCCGCAGTTTTTCGGCAATATTAGCTACGGTAGCGACAAGGATCGCGCGCTGATCGATAAGGTTCGGGTGAATAATCCCAAGAATAACCTGATGTTCTCGATCCCGGCGCCGGAAGTGCGGGGCCCGCACGGCGTAGAGCCGGTGAAGGCACACTTTGGGCTCAGGGGCGACGAACTTACGGTCCATGTGTCGGGGCTTGCGAGTGCTGCTTATCCGCTCTCGATCGACCCGACGTTTGTGCTTTCTAGTACGGCGGATTTCGTGACAGGCAGTGTGGACGATAACATTGACTTGTCGCAGGCGAACCAGATCGGTCGAGCGACATTGAGCGGTGGCTCGATTCCGTCTTGGACTGCTTCGGCTTTCAATACCGCCAACCCGACATTTGCCGGGTCTTTAGTTGCATACAATGGTTTTCTCTACCTGATCGGAGGCGTGGCTGGTGCGGCGGGTAGCACTACTAACAACGTGGTGGAATATAACCCGATCGATTTAACCACCGGCGCCACGACGGGTTGGACAGCGAGCGCGAACACGCTTAAGACTGGTAGGCAAGGGCTGGTGGGCTTCGGGTATAACGGGTATTTGTACGCGATCGGCGGAGAGAGTACCAGTGCCGTGCCCATTACTGCAGCATCTGCGCACACCGTTGAGTACGCGCCAATCAATAGCGATGGCACCCCTGGGGTTTGGAACTATGCCACTGGGCAGCTAGCTTTTGCTCGCAGTTACGCGGCCGGGGCCTCGTACCGGGGCTACCTGTATGTAATGGGAGGGTCGGCTGGGACGCTCAATGCATCACAGAGGAACGATTATGAATATGCCCAAATTAGCGGTACCGGCGACATTGCATCTTGGACGACCGGCGGCAACACTTTCACGACAGCTCGCAGTCGTTTTTCCGGGGCCGCCTATAACGGTTTTGTGTATATCGCCGGAGGCTTGAGTGGAGTGGGGACTACTCCGGCATTGAACAATGATATTCAGTATGCTCCCATTACGAGTAACGGGTCACTGGGTACGTGGGCTACGACCAATGCATTCCCGACAGCCCGACGCAATCAAGGGATTGCTGTAAATAACGGGTATATATACGTATATGCCGGCTGCAATCAAGCGGCGATGGCCTGTCCGGTTGGCAATATGCTGGCCGACACTCAATATGCTGTCATTAATGCCGACGGAACGATTGGTCAATGGCAACAGACTCTAAACTATAATCACACTACTGGTTCGACACGTGAGCCAGGCGGATCGGCTTTTTATAGCAATCACCTCTACTTCGTGGCGGGGTGTAATGCAGAAGGTGTGGCGACGGGCAATACGTGCGCGACGCCGCTGCAGTTGACGTTTTATTCCAGCTTGGACCCGGTTGGCCGATACGATTTGGGCGTGCCACAACTACAGACTACCGAGCCATACAATAATAATGGCTTAACGGAGGCCAAAGCGGGTGGGTCGAGCGTGGCGCTGAACGGCTTCTTGTACTATTTGGGCGGCTGCAGTGTGAGCAACTGTACGGCCTTTGATTCGGTAGTGGAATACGCAACGCTCAACGCTGATGGTACGGTGGGGGCGTTTACGGCAACAACTGCCCTGCCGGATGGATCGGGACTGGGTGGCGGCCGAATGGGCGCGAGCGTGGTGGCGTACAACGACAAGCTATATGTGATTGGTGGGGTACAAACCAATACGTTCCCGCCGGTGTTATCCGTTACAGGAACTACGGTGGCACCGGGGACGGGCGGGACGCACAACATAAATATGCCAGCAACGGTTGCCTCGGGCGATTTGTTGATCACCATAATTAACGTGCCCGGCGGCTCGGCCGTGACGATGAATGCCCCGGCGGGGTGGACGCAGCTGACGGGGTCGCCGTTTAATAATGGTACTACCGCCAAGGTGTCGGTGTTTGCCAAGAACGCAGCTGGGACCGAGGGTGGAACCCAGGTGAACTTCGCCACTGGGGTAACCGGAGATGCGGCGGCGCAGGTGTATCGGATACCGGCCGGGGACTGGAATGCGGGTACATTGACATCCGTTGTGACGGCGACGGCTGCTGCTGCTACCGGCGTCACAACTCCAGACCCACCGTCGGTAACGCCGGCCTGGGGAGCGGCCAACACGCTGTGGATTGCGGCTGCGGGCGGCGAGACCTGGACCGGCCTCACGTCGCCTCCCGCTGGGTTTACCAGTGAAGGCATCCAAACGGTGGGTGCGACGACGACTGGGGCAAGTGTGGCGTCGGCCATTTTGAGTTCGAATGTCGCGACCGAGAATCCAGGCACGTTTACGCTTGCTACTAGCTCCACCGGTGAGGCGTTGACCATCGCGGTGCAGCCTTCGACTACTGGGACGACGTACCAATCAAGCATTGTTTCGAACACGCAAAATTCGAATGGCACGCTTAATTCCTGGGCGGCTGAGGCTAACTCGCTGCCGGCGGCCCGGGCGTTTAGTACGGCTCAAGTGTGGCATAACTGGATTTACGTAATGGGTGGGATTGTAGACGGGGCGACGGCGCCCTCCACTTTGATATATCACGCTCAAATTGCGAGTAATGCTCCGGGCACGTGGACGGCGACCACCCATGCCCTTACCACTGGGCGGTTTGCGGCGTCGGGAGGGATATGGGGCAACTGGCTCTATATAATTGGCGGGCAAGGCGTGGCGTTATCGACGGGCACTTATGTTGCCGCCGCGAACGGAATCGAACAACTCACCATCCTAGATAGCGGCGACATTACGGCGGCTTCTTCGACTCAGAACCCGACCGGGCAATTCTTGAGGCGGTTGATGGGTGGGTTTGTGCACAACGGCGTGATTTATACATTCGGGGGAGAGACGAGCGGTTCGACAAACCCCGTCGTGACGATTGACTGGGCGAATTTAAATGCTGCAACCGGGGCCGTAGGTGCTTGGTCGGCCTTGAATATCGGCAACAGTGCGAACGCCGGGGCGGTCGGGTTGCAGACTGCTCGTAGTTTGACGACAGCCGTAGATTATGGAGGCAACTTATATGTGATAGGTGGTTGCACGTCCACGTTGGCGGCAACGAGCTTTACCGCTTGCACGACGTTTGTGTCGATTGCCACCTCAATTGAGGCAAACCTGGTCAACAATGGCGGCACTGGGCAAACCAATGCGTTTGCCTCGGCGACCGCATTGTCAACGGCGACGGCCGACCATGCGGTGGTGGCCTACAACGGCTTCCTGTACCAGCTCGGAGGCTGCACGGCGTACACTACCGGGGTTTGCTCGACATGGTCCTCGGTGGTGAATGCGGCGCCAATAAACCCCGGAGGAGCCTTGGGGGCGTGGACGACCACGGGCATGACGGCCTTGCCCGCAGCGACGTCGTTGGAACAGGCTGTGGCATATAACGGATACATGTATGTGATGGGTGGTTCGGTGAGCGGAACGGCGGCAACGACCAATGTCTGGTTTGCGGCAATCTCCAACACCGGCACGATTGGGACATGGCAAACGAGCACGAATGGCGTGCCGCAACTTACGGTGGGCTTGAATAGATTCGGTGCCGCCATTGCCAATGGGTATTTGTACGTGATCGGTGGAGCAAATAATGCCGGGACACTACAGACTGCCGGCTACTCGGCTCAAATCGATACAGTGAACGGCACGTTGGGCGCGTGGACTACGCTAGGCACATCGCTGCCGACGGCTGTGGCTGGTTTTAATCTTATTTCTTACAATGGCTATCTATATGTAGTGGGTGGATGTTCTGCTTATACCTCCAACGCCTGCACGACCACTGTGCAGTCGATACAATTTGGCGCTACCAATGGCAGTGGCGTAATAGCGTCGTGGAATTTTACGACTGATGTGCCGCAGAGTATGGTGGCGCGACAAGCTGTGGCGTCAAATGGGTACATGTACTTTATAGGCAACGAGACCGATGTTAACGAGATTTCGTACGTCGATATTAATGGTAACGGCACGCTCGGGTTACTACAGGATTCGCAGCCAGCTCTGGCTGGTGGGCATGCGCATGGGGCAGCGGCGATTTTTGACGGTTTTTTGTATACAACTGGGGGCTGCACACTGTCTGCCGGGGTTTGCACCACGGTATCGACTTCGGATGAATATGCTGGACAGCAGGCGATTGCTCGTGTGGGCCATTATTCGAAGCTGTTTAACACTCAGGTGGATACGGCGCCGAGTCAGATGGTCGTAGATGGATCCTTATCTGGTCCCGGTAGTACCGTGGCGACTTCATTTTATAGCCAGGCGACGGGAGCCAGCACGCTTGGTGTGGCGCAAGTGTTCAACCCGACAATTTTTGGTAACTTCTACGTCGTTCAGTCGCTGGATTCGAGTGGTGTAAACGTGGGAATTGCGTTTAACTATTTGATTCAGATTACGCTTGATGACAGTGGCTCGGGGACATTCCCAGATTCGACTACGCAGACAATTGTTCAAGATATTACGGTTTTCTACCATGCCAACCCGTCGCGTCGGTTGCGACATGGCGCGTCGTTTACTAATACGGGGTGCCAGGGCATTCAGACCAACGGTTGTATCTTGGACACCGCGCCGTAGTACCGCTCGGCATCAAGGAATAAGATTGCATGTTCGCTTTGCGTTCGGTATAATGGGCCTGAAAATGAGAGATATACTGGGTCAAAGAAGGGGCAGATATGGCAAATGTAGACTTTACACTGGAAGACGTGCGCAAGGTGGTGAAGTTTGAGGTTAGGGAGCCGGAGGGGCGGATTAAACGTGAGATTAAGGGCTATATTGATACGGCGGATCATGAGTTGAAGCAGGAACTGCTGGGGGAATTGACGCCGCGGCTTGATCGGTTGGAATGTGAAATGAAGGGCGTGAAAAAGGTGGTAAACCAGCATTCGGTAGAGATTATGGAGCCTAAGGCGCGGGTGCTGCCAGCCTAGTTCGTGCTAGAATAACGCTAATGCTTAAGTTTATGCGTCGGCTTGGAACGGTCGGGTTGGTGGTGACCTTGGTGATTGGTTTGCTGCCAGTTTCGGCGTCGGCGAGTATTGGGAGCTGCTCGGCGGCGATTCCGGCGCCGGTGGTGATGCAGCCGGGATCGTATTCGCTGTTAGCGTTCCAGGTGACGAACGTGTCCGGGCCTAATATGCGGTGGTTTCGGATTAGCCGGCCGAATGCGGATTATTCGATTGACTCAGTGTCGGTTGATAATTGGAGCACATTTACGGATGCGGGCGGGGCGACCTTTACCGGCAGCGTGTTGGCACAAGGTGCGAGTGTGACGGTTAATTTGTGGGGGCATCCGAATGTGTG
>CAZGZY010000009.1:10962-16787 GCA_964530365.1 uncultured Candidatus Saccharimonadales bacterium | reverse complement strand
CCGCGAGTATTGCTGCGGTGGTCGAGATGGTGCGGGACGGGTTGTTGCCTCAGCGCGGGTTTCTCAAACAGGAGGAGATTTCCTTGGATGCCTTCCTGGCGACCGAGAATGGGTCGTACTATCTTGTAAACGAGAAATCCAGCCCGATGCCGGCGGGGGCGGCGGGTTAGTTAGGCGCTATCACCCGCGTTAGTCGCTTAAACCGCCATCGCGACAACGGTGCGGGCGTCCGCGCTCATGCCGGTAACTTCGGTTACTAACCGTTCGGCGGCTAGCTGCGGGTCGGGGGTCTCTTGCATAATTCTTTCCGTTTCTTCCATGGTCGGGTCGTTTTTGTGGAGGCCGTTTGAGGTTACCAGAAGCCGGTCGCCGGGCTTTAGGCGGACGCAGAATATGGCTGGCAGGAATTCTTGCGGTTTGCCGACGCCGGGCCGCTGCTCTTGTGGTGGTAGTTCCTCATGGTAGTTGGTGAGTTCCTGGAGCTTGCCTTTGCGTATGCGATAGGCCGGGCTGTGGTCCACGTTGCCGACCACGGCATACATTTTTTGCCCTTCCTGGATAAGCAAAACTACCGATATGGTGGTAGCCATAGTACGGCCGGTTGAGGCCTGAGCCTGTAATATGAGCGCGTGAGTTTCTTCGAGTATTTCTGCCATGACCTTCATGGCTACCTCCCGGTTGTCGAGAGGCTCTAGTTGGTCTAGCAGCCTGGCGGCGGTGTCGGTGGCGATCTGCGCCGCTTCCGCCCCGTGCTTGCTGCTACCAATGCCGTCGCACACGACCGCCCAGTTGCGGCCGTGGGCGAAGCGATCTTCGTTGCTGGGTTTTTCGGGGGCGGTGGCGGCGCCAATTTCGGCAGTGACACCGAGCTCGCCGCGGTTTTCAAGCGGCTCGGCTACTTCGGGCGAGGGCCCAAGAGGTTCGGCGGGTGTGGTAGCCCTGTCGCGCTCCGACAGTAGGTCGCGGGCTAGGTCACGTTGGCTCCAGCCGGTGGGTAGGCTGGTTGGGTTTTCAGATTCCAGTAATTGCCCCATGACCTCATGCTAACATAGCGGCTAGACCTAGGCTAACCCTTGCCCGACCGGTGCCGTCCGCGCCATGAGCAGTAGCAGGATGAGGGCGTGAATGGTAACGGCGGCGGCGATGCTGAGCAGCACGATGAGCGTGGTCCCCTGGTAATGCAGCAAGGTGAGCATATAGCTGAAGAGTCCGATTCCGAGCAGCCGCAGCGCGAAACCCGCGCGGTTAGCCCGGAGAACGCGCCAGTTTACGCGCGACAGGTAGACAAAGAGAATGTAGACGTGGAGCAGGAGAAGTGCCCCGACGTAGAGCATAGTTGGTATGAGAAGTTTGTAGTGGATAAGCGGCACGAGGACAATGGTGACCCCAAGGAGGGTTGCTAGTTTTTTAAAGAAGAGTTGGGGCTGGTCAATGCGCATGGTTGCTCTATCTTAGCGCCCCGCGGGTGGTTTGCGCCAGATGAGTTTGTAGAGGCCGAGCTTTTCGGGGATGCGATTGATGCCTGGGATGAATGGGAACGCCAGGAGTAGCAACAGCGCGGCGCCAATGATGATGGCGGCGTCACGGTCGCCGTTGTCGTCGTTTGCCAGCACGGTGTGGTTGAGCAGGCCAATGGGCGCGAGCCACCAGGCGCCGGGCGGAATGCTGCCGGATTCTTCGCGGATCATGCCGTATTGATCGGTGGTCATTTTGAGGCTGGTGGCGGTGTCGTCCGGCACACCGGTGTCGGCTAGGAAGCGGGTGACATAGGTGGTTTCGTAGCCGGCGCCGTTGTTGTTGCGCAGGGCGGCTTCGTAGAGGCCGCTCTTGGCCATGCCAGCGAGGCTGCTGACGATGGCGAAGGCGGGGTTGTTTTTTGGCTCCGCGTTTGGCTTGGGGTCAGCTGTGTAGTCGGTGACGGCTTTGAGCTGTTGATCTTGGACGTCGGTGGGTTCGGCTTTGAAAATGGCCATTTCATCGGTGCCACCCTGGGCCGCAATGAGCTGGTGGTAAGGCACTTCAATGAACACGGTGCGTGAGTCGAAGGTATAGGGATTGATGCTGTCGAGATACGTGGCCGTGTCGGAGGAGCGGTCGAATTCCTTGGTGAGAGTTTGGGCGATGAGGTTCGGGTCGTCTCCCGCAATGCCGCTGATGGTGAGCGGCGCCAGGTAGGGTGAGGGGTAGGCGAAGGCCAGGGCCGTCACGATCGCTACAACCGTACCGCCGCGCCAAAACAGCAGCGCGTGGTTAGCGCGAACGACCGGGTATTTGTCAGCCAACTTGGCAGGCTTGCCGATGCCTAGAACCCGCACTAGGAAATAGTGGCCCAGGATGAGCGCAATGAGCAGGAGTGGAATCACTACCACATGGATGCCCATGACTTGTCCGGTGTTTAAGTTATTGAGCACCCAACCGATGCCCGAGCCGTTGTAGAGGTCGGCGCCTTGGAGGCTGCGGTATTGCGACGAGAAATCGCCGCGTAGCACGTAGCCGAATTCGGCTTCGGCCAGGGCAAACAGGAACATGAACACGCCCAGCGCCCAGGTGAGTTTGCGGGCGCCGCGGAAACCGGAGGTGAGGAAGACGATGGTGAGGTGCAGCAAAATGAACACTACAAAGGCCTGGGTGGCCCAGAGGTGGAAGCTGCGGGTGTATTGGCCGATGGAGCTAGTGATCCACCAGTGAGGTCCGGCGGCAGCCATGATGGTCCCGGTAATCAGGAGCAGCAGGAATGAGACAGCTGACAGAAACCCGAGCGAATAGAAGAACTTGTTGGCAAAAGACGGGACGGTTGTGAGCATGAGGTTTTGCAGGCCGTTGCGTATCGGTCTGGGCGAGGACTTAGACTTAGCCATTGGCATTATCCTTATTGGCGCGGGTGGGTGGTCATTGCCTCGCCGAGTTGTATTACGTTAATTTGAGCATACTACTTATGCTCTCATGGTTAATGTGATTTGGGTCACACAAAGCCCAATATCAAAGGCTTAGGACAACTCTTGCTCCGTGGAGCGAGTGCGGAGCGGTCGTTGGAGGACTACGCTGCGGCGCTAGCGGTTTTTGGACGTCGTGTCGTTATCGAACACATAGGCCATGAGGGCGCCCAAGAAGGCTAGGGCCATGAGCAGGGAGAAGACATCGTTTTGGGTGTCGACGAATATGACCCCGCAAATGAAGGCCACCACGATATTTACAAGGCCGGCAACCGGTCGGGCGAGGGGGCCGTGAGTGCGGGCGCGGCGCACAATATAGGCGACCGCCAGCACCAGTAGTATTAGGCCGTTTACGGCATGAAGCGGGATGAGGCCAAACTTGTCGTATACTTCCCAGGGTCGGACGTCCGGGATTTGAGCGTACAAGTTGCTGAGCATGCCGAGAATAAATTGCAGGACGAGCAGGCCGACAATAGCGCGGGACAGGCGGCTTTTAAGCATGAGACGGCTCCTGTTAGTTGAATCTATTTTATACCTAAAAATCGTCGCGCCGTAGCACATCTTCGATAGCGTGGGCGAGGCCCGGGACGGACGGGCGATCGGTGGTGCCGAGGCGCGCGCTCGCTTCGCGAATGACGTAGGCCCCGGTAATGAGCCCCGCCCGGCGGTCGGCGCGGTTTTGGACCCAGAAGCTGCCCAGCACCGCATAGAAGACGCTGGGCACGAGCGACAGCCGGTAGTTTATGGGTGTCACCACCAATTCACCGTCGGCCGCGACGACGATTTCGGTCCCAAAAATCACGTAGCTACAGCGGCTGGCGGCGGCCAGGTCGCGGATGATCTCCAGTTTGTTGACGAGGCCGGCATTTGGGTGGATTTGGATCGGGATACGCAGCTGGCTACAGAGCTTGAAAACCTCGGCCATGGTCGCGATTATTAAGGCCTGCGGGTTGTCGGTGGCCGTGGTGATGTTGTGCTGGAGCGCCACCAAGGCGTCGTCGAAGATGATGACGGGCCGCTCGATCTCGGTGCTGAGTTTTTCGACGAGCATGGCAGTGTTGGAGTTGTTCGACAGGCTGGCGCCGAGGGCAACGGCGTCGGCTTCTTCGGAGAGTTCCAGGATGCGGCCGAGCGCCTCCCGGCCGATTGACCCCGACGTGCTGGCGGCCACGAAATGCGTACCAGGTGCGCCGCCCAGCAGCTTGGCTAGGTTTTCTGGCAGTACTACATTGCACTCGCCAATGCCGGCCGCAATCGCGAGCTGGTGGATAGCCGTGGGCACGCTAAACTCGCCGGAGTGGCCGCCTACCACCAGCAGCCGGCCGGCGCCGGCCCGCGTGATGGGGCGGTTGTAGAGCACCTTGGGATAGAGGGGCTCGCCGTCTTGGCGGATAAATTGGGGCGGGGTTGGCGGATTCATATCGGTTGCACTATAGCATGGCGGCTACGAGATTACCGCAAAAGAGAGCAGGAGCCTAATTGTGGCCCTACCCTTCTTTGCAAGTTGTGGGTGCGTGAGAGCCTATGAAGTGTCTCCCCGCTTATCCCCCTCCGGTTCGTCGTCGAGGTGCACGAAATCTAGTCGTTCGTAGTAAACGGGGGCTTGGGTGCCAATTTGGTGCCGCTCGACAATTTCGTCGGCTACTTCCGGGTCGAAGCCCAGCCGGACAATTTGTTGGACTTTGCTGACCGGATCGGTGCTGGAGAATAGAATCTCCGTTATGCGTTGCTCCTGCCTGACCGCGTCTCGCTCGCTCATTATGGCCCTCCACCATTAGGTTGGTGTGAGCATACTGCTTGGCCGTACCCACTAGCACTGGTGGTTTATCCAATTAATACCTAATATCGGAAGCATGGCTTATACCTTATCGCAAGATCAAGCTGGGGCACTGCGGCAGATTGGCGCGTGGTACCGGGCAAAACCGGCGCCGTTTTTGACGCTGGGCGGGTATGCGGGCACGGGCAAGACCACTTTGATTGCCTATTTGCGCCAGGCTTTGCGTGAGTTCGACCCGAGCGCAAGCGTGGCGTTTTGCGCCTATACCGGTAAGGCGGCGCGGGTGCTCCAGGAGAAATTGCGGGAAAATCGGGTGATGCTGCGCGGCGATTCGGTATCGACGATTCACAGTTTAATCTACACGACCGAAGCAGCGCCGGGGGATGCGGTGCGGTGGGTGCGCAAAGACACACTTGAGCGCAGCCTGATCGTAGTAGATGAGGCGAGCATGGTAGATGAGGCGATTTGGGCCGACTTGCTCAGCTTTGGCGTGCCAATACTGGCGGTGGGCGACCACGGCCAGCTGCCGCCGGTGGGGTCGTCGTTTAACTTGATGGCTCGGCCTCAGGTGCGGCTGGACCGGATTTTTCGGCAAGAGGCCGGTTCGCCGATTATTGAGGTGGCGACGTTGGCCCGCGAAACCGGCCTCATCCCCTGCCGGGAATTTGGCCCGGGGGTGCGGAAACTCGATCGTGCGCTGCCGGAAACGGGGCTGATGGTGCAAGAAATGCTCGAGAGCTGGCGGCCGGATTTGCTGATTTTGTGCGGCTACAACGCGACCCGCATTAAGCTCAACCAGGCCATTCGGGAAATGCGCGACATGGAGGGTGCGGCGCCCCAGTCGGGTGATGTGGTGGTGTGTTTGCGCAATAACCGTTCTAAGCATATTTTTAATGGCATGATCGGCCGGATTCTGCGGGTAGTTCCGGCGTCGGGCGAGGCTGGGTCGCTGTGGTACGAGGCTGAGATTGAACTGGAGGGTGAGGATTACGCCTACACGGGCTACATTTGGCGGGAGCAGTTTGGGGCGGCCACGACCGCGAAGGAGGTGCCGGTGGGGCCGGATGGCGAGCGGGGCGATTTGTGGGACTTTGGCTACGCGCTGACGGTTCACA
>CAZGZY010000009.1:0-10952 GCA_964530365.1 uncultured Candidatus Saccharimonadales bacterium | reverse complement strand
GCAGGCGCCGCGGGTGCTGGTATTTGAAGAGCGGTTCGCCAAGAGCAGTGAAGCGGATTGGCGACGGTGGCTCTACACCGCGGTGACCCGGGCCGAGATGGAGTTGACGATTGTGGGGCCGGATGTTGGTGGCTTGCTCGGCGCCGATTAAGACTGGGTTTCTGAGATTCTTTTAAGGGCCGGTTCCCCGTGCTTGTGGGGTTTGTGGCTGGGAGCGGGTCCGAGTTATTGGCGGCGCTCCATGGCGAGCGCATGCAGAAGGGTATGACTGGAATGAGGACAGTCGCCTAAAACTAGGGTTGATTATTGGCTTAACAAAGGCTCAAAACACTGCTTTTGCTTGAACGACTGTCCTCATTCCAGTAGGGTGTCCGTGGATGTGTCTCCGGTGAGCGTCTGTCGGATGCATATTCTCGCTCAGGTCTACGTTACTTAAGCTCGGTCTATTCGGAGATTCTTCATGTCCCCTACCCCGCTCACAATCTATATTCTCCTGGCGCTGGTTAACGGTGACATATTCGCTACGGAAATCGCGGACCAGATGGCCCGCGATTCGCAAAGCATGATGCTGCCGGGAGACAGCACCTTTTATAAGGCTCTCAAGCGGCTCGTGCGGGATGGTCTCATCGAGGTGGCCGCATCGCGCCGGTATCATTTGGGTAACCGGGGCCGGCGCACATTGGCTGCTGAGAGCCTGCGGCTGCAGCGCTTAGATTTCCTTATACGACAACGTCTTTAAGCTGTGGGGCTTGTCGCCGGCGGATCAAGATTATGCCGACAGTGACCATGTTGCTGGCGGCGATTGCCACGGGAAAAGCCAGGGAGACAAAATTGAAGTGGGCGATGGCAAACAGGGTCAACACTGCGGATGAGCCCCCAATCGCGAAACCTTGCCAGGTTTCGGCGAATGGGGCGAGCCAGGCATGGCGCCAAGTTGGGAGCACGGCAGCGTAATCGACGATGAGGGCGATAATGATCGCGAGGTCGGGCTGGTTGGTTAATTTCCAGATGATAATGCCGATAACCGCGAACACTTGGCACCCAATATCGAATGGGGTGTATCTTTTTACTCCCCGTTTCACTCCCATGACCGCGATTGTGCCGGTAGACAAAGCCGAGAAGCCGCCGAACAGCGCGGTCTGAAGCGCGCCGGTGCTGAGGGCGGCGGCGGTGTTAATAAGGTTTACCAGAGTCCACGTGAGCCATGTGACAATATTGGGATGAGTTTTGCCTTTGGCGGTGTCGATAATATAAGGCAAGGTGCCGGCAATCGTAATAAGTCCGGCAATGATTGCGATGGCGTTTCTCAACGAGGACTCCTTAGCATTATATGAGCCGTAACACCACAGGGCGAATGGCCAGTAGCAATAGTAGCATGAGGCCGGCTAGCATCGCGAGTGGTTGGTTGAGCCAGAACGCGGCGAGACAGCAGATGGCCATGCCGAGCACAAAGGCGGTCCAGGTTAAGCGCAATTCTTGACGGTGGAGCGAGATGATTTGCAGGCGCATGAAGCGGAGGCCGAAGCTTGCGAGTATGGCCGACATAGTGAGCGCCAGGGCGATCGTGAGAGCGCCGCGCACGAAATTGCTCAAATCGAACGAATTGGCAAGCGAGCCACCAGAAAAACCGAGTATCATGGCGCTAAGGCCGGTGAGCAAAAACAGCACCAGTCCGCCGATGAAAGCGAAGCAGCCCACAATATGTAGCATCATAATGTCTCGGTCCGGCATATTTTATATTATACTAGCGCTAGTTCGTTTAATCCGATTGGGAGATCATGGAAGACAAAACTACCGTAGATGCAATTGCCCGCCTGATGTTGGAGCTCGCCGAGACGCGCGGGAAGATGAAGGCGATTAAAGATGACCTTAAGGATATTGCCGAGCAAAACGACGAATACCGCGCCCTGCAAGAGGAGCTCAAGGAAGTGTCCGAGAAGCGGGCCACGGCTAAGAAATTGCTCGAGGCCGACAAAGATTACCAGGTGGTGAACTCGGAGCTGGAAGAGCTAAAGTTTAAGTACAAGGACCTTATGGAAATCATGAGCCACCATTTGGTGACGTACTTTAGCGAGAGCGGCGAGACCCAGCTGACCACCCCGAGCGGCGAGGTGATGCAGGTGGTGGTGAGCGCGAAATTGGGCAAGGAAGTGGCAGAATAATAACTGACTGGTGGGTTCCGTTGGACCGGCGGACAACCTCCTTCGAGGGCGCCCGCCGGTCCGTGTTGGTAATGATCACCATCCTCGGCGGTTGAGCTTGCGGGAGACGCTTGATGCCGTATCCGCAAGCTCGAACCACTGGTTGGCGGTAAACACGTGCTCTGACCTCTCCGGGTGGCTGGGGTCTCGCAAGAGCACGCATCCTCCGGGCACGATCGCGATCTCGACCGCACCGAGACGCTCCCATGGCAGCTCGTCGTACGACGGCAGATCCAGGAGGGCCTGCTTGGTCATCTGGGCCAGGGCGTCCATGATGCGCACGAACCAGTTGTCGAGCCCCGAGAATGTCAAGCGAGGCCGGAAGTCGCCGGTGCCCAGCATCGTGAGGAACGCTGTTACTAAAGAGCACCAGCGCCTCTTCTTGGCTCTGGCACAAGTCGGGTTGAGTGTCGAGCACTACACGAGGCAGCAGGCCGGGCTCATCGTGGCCGAGCCTCGCAATGGCTTCGTTGATCTGATGTCCGAGCGCCGCGATCGTATCGTAATCGACCGGGGAGAGCTCCGGCTTTACGATGGTGAATATCTCGATGATCTCGTGTATATGATCGAGATGGGTGCGGAGCTCTGCCGGATCGCGGTCGCCTTGCGGGGGTGCAATCTTTGTCATTGGCCTGTCCTTCCCAAATGTCGACAATGGCCGGTAGTTATAGTACCATCTTTTCTATTTTTTGCCAGCGGTTTGCTTGATCTGGCTCGATTCGTCGACGTTGCAGCCCGCCCAGAGGCCGCGGTTGTGTTGCCGAGCGTCGGCCTCAAGGGCACGGAATTCATCGAGTTTGGTAATGGGAAAGACGGTGTAGGCAAACGCGTAGCCGTCGCGGATGAGCTCGGCGTTCACGAGTGTGCCGTCGGGTAAATAAACGTAGCGCAGGAGCCGGCCGTATTTGTCGCGGTCGGAATCTTGCGGATCGGGCTCCAGGCGGACGTTTTTGCCTTCCAGAAGCGCTTTGGTGTGCGCGGCGGCGGCTAGTCCGAAGCACTGGACAGGCTTGCGCGGGTCGTGGGTTTCGGGGGTGTCGAGGCCGAGGAAGCGCACGGTTTCCTTGTGGCCGCCGAGCTGTACATCGATGGTGTCGCCGTCGATATCCCGTGTGACGTGCGCGAGGCCGGGCTGGGCTTGCTCTACGGCGCCGGTGGCTTGCTGGAGCGCCTCTTGCACTGGTGCTGGCACAATGGCGCGTAGTTGGTCGGGCGCGGTTTGCGCGATCAGTACGAACGCCAATGTTACGAGACCAGAGATAACGCCGGCTAGACGCAGGCGGCGTCGGCGGCGATGGCGGTTGTGCGGCTGGTGTTCGGTTTCGTCCATACGCCCCCTATCCTGCCACACCCGCTACGTCTCGCGCAAGCTCATGGCGATAAACCGTCCGTAGGCCTCTGGCTCTTCGAATATGGAGTGCTTCCCGCCCGGTTCAATGACGCGTTCGACGCGGCCTTTGCGCTCGGCGCCGGCTGTGAGGTGGTCGGCGACACGGTTATTGTGCTTGGACGGGCTAATGTGGCTCTCTCCGCCATTTACCAGGGTGATGTGCAGGTCGGGTTGGTGGGTTAGCCCGGCGTCGAGCTCTGGTTCGAGCCGGCCTTCAGCCATGGCCTTGGGAAAACGCAGCAACGTATCCCGGCCGCGCCCATGTCGCAACGGATCTAGCGCGAGGTCTTTTTCCCGCCGCTTGCGCTCTTTCTTTGGCTTGTCCAACCAGGTGGCTTCTGTTAGGGCCGGGTTGGCCGGGTTTTGGTGATAGGCGTCGAAATACTTGGCCTCTTTTGCCATGCCGAGGCCAAGCCGGGTGCGCCAGGTTCTCTTAGTATTGGGGGCTTCCATGAGGATGGCTTCGTGAACGTTAATGCCCAGATCGTGGGCATGGGCGATCATATTGGAAGCGATGGCGGCGCCGAGGGAAGTGCCAATCAGATTAATGTCGGTAATGCCTTCAGCGCGCATGGCCTGGAGCATGGGGATTGTGATTGAATCGAAGCCTTCACCATGGTCGATTGAGGCGCGTTGCTCGGGGGTGAGGTCGTCGGAGCTGCCCATGCTGGGCGGGTTGAGCGCGAGCAAGCGGTGGTTCGGGTCCTGCCTGGCAACTTCGTTAACGCGGAGATTGGTGGGGCCTTTTTCGACATCGCTTAGGAATGCCGCAATAAAGACTGTGACGGGTCCCGACTTATTCCAATTTAGTTTGAGCGCATTCAAGGACTGTCCGGTATCTGGGTCCTGGATCGATTCTGCGGCCGTCTGGAGCTCGCCCCGCTCAGGCATTGGCGGGTGAGGTAGGATTTGGTCTTCGGGCGCGAGCGCCTGAATCTTTTCACGAGCCCCGATAGCTATCAGGGCGCGGTTATATTCGTCGTCGCGAGTTAGGTCCATGTGCCCAATATTGGCCCAGAATTCATCGTCGCTAGCGAGGTGGAATTCGGGGTTGGTGCCGCGCAGGTTGAGGTTAAAGGCGGTGAGGTCATTCTCGTTTAGGGTGCGTTCGGGGCCCGTGAGCTCGCGGTGTTCTGGTTCCTCGCTGGTGTTGGGCTGGTCGCGTTCGGGCATAGCACTAGTGTAACAGTTCTGCAACCATAGTCTGCAGATATGCTACCATTTGGCCAATGAACGGAGGCTTTGGTGATGCTCAAGGAATTTAAGCAATTTCTGCTGCGCGGGAATGTGGTGGATTTGGCGGTGGCGGTAGTAATCGGGGCGGCCTTTACGGCGGTGGTGAACGCACTGGTGAAAGATCTCATTACCCCACTGATCGCGGCGGTGGGTGGTCAGCCAGACTTTTCGCGGCTGTCATTTACGGTGCATGGGAGCGTGTTTTTGTATGGTGAGTTTTTGAACGCGCTGATTTCGTTTGTGATTTTGGCCGCGGTGGTGTTTTTTCTGGTGGTGCAGCCGATTAACCATTTGGTGAAGCTGGCAAACCGGCGACGCGAGGCCGAGGCGAAGGCGCCGGAGATCGAGGACCCACAGGTGATGGTGTTGCGCGAGATCCGGGACGAGTTGAAGGCGGCGCGTCGAAAGTAGCTCGCGTGGGCCAACTATTCCAAAAGTTGGGAATGTTTCAGTGCGGTGTTAAATTATGGCTCAGTAAAGGTCTAATAAACCCGGATTTTTGAACTACTCCAAAATTTGGAGTAGTTGGGCCATGGGTATTGACCCTCGGAGCAATGGAACTCGCATCTGGGGGAAATCCCGTCGGCGCGCAACGCTACGCGTTCTCGCGACTGAACCTGCGCCCCACCCAGCCCGGGAATTTGCCGAGCGCCGTAAACCAGGTATAGAGAATGGGCGTGGTAAAGAGCGACAACACGCCGGAGGTGAGGATACCGGCAATGATCACCGAGGCCAGCCCGCGCCAGAACGGGCTCAAAATGGCCAGCGGCAACAGCGAGCCGAGCGCCGTAACCTTGGTGAGGAAGATGGGTCGGAAGCGCACGGCGGTGGCTTGGGCGATGGCCTCTTTGACCGGCATACCCTCGGTCACCCGGTGGTTGGCGTAGTCGATGACGAAGATACCCACATTAACCACGATGCCCGAGAGCGTAATGAGCCCCAGGATCTCGAGGAAGCCGAACTCATTGTCTAGCAGCGCAAGTATCGGAAAGACGCCCAAAAACGACAGCGGCAGCGCGAAGGTAATAATGATGGGCTTGAGGAACGACCCAAAAAACAGCGCGAGTACCAGGTAGATCATGAGAATGGCGATGCCGAGGGCGGCAAACAGGTTGGTGAAGGACTTGGCGATGTCGTCCCCCTCCCCTTTGCTTTCTAGCGCCCCGCTGCTGAGGCCGTAGGCTGACAATTTGCTCTTGGCCCAGTCGTTGATGTCCTTTTGGACCGCGGAGCTGTTGGTGTCGGGCGCGACGGCGGCGCGGACGGTGGCGAAACGCTGGCCGTCCTGGTGCGAGATGCTGCCGGCTCCCCCGTCGCCCGCGAAGGTGGCGATTGATCCGAGCTGGACCGGGCCGGTGGGCGTGGCGATGACGGCGGTTTTGAGGGCGTCGACTGTGTTGTACTTGTCGGACCCCTGGTATTTGGCGACGACGTCGAGCTGAGTCTCGCCCAAGGTGAGTTTGGTGAGGTTCTGCTCGCCGAGCAGGGCCGCGAGTTGGCCGCCGACGGCCGCGACGCTGAGGCCGTGAGCGCTGGCGGTAGCTTTGTCGAGGGTGACTTGGACCGAGTTGGTGGCGGCGTCGGTGTAGCCGTCGGACACCCGGGTGACGCCGGCAAGGCCGCGGGTGTGGGCGCCAACGGCTAGCGCGAAGGCTTTGAGCTTGGCCAGGTCGCTGTCGTGAATTTGCAGTTGCACCGGGAACTCGGTTTCAGGCGGCCCGACGGAGAGGGTGCTCGAGGTGGCATAGATTTGCCGGGACGAGTCTTGCGGGAGCTCGGCCTTGATTTGCTTCACCAGGTCGTCGGCAATGGTCGAGCGGTCCTTGATGGGGGTGAGGTTGAGCCAAATGCTAAAGCCGGTGGGAGCTTGCTGGAAGAAGTAGTAATTGTCGATTTCTGGGTGTTCGTTCAATGCGGCTTCGGCACGGTGGGCCAGGTCGGCTACTTGGGCATCGGTAAAGCTGGCGGGGTAGGAGACGCTGGCTAGCGCTTCGATGGTGTCGTGCGGCTTGGAGAATTGGGCGCTCTTAACGTGGCCGGTGGCAAAGAGGTACCCCGTGACACCCAGCGGTAACGTGACGGCTAGCACAATAATGATAATTTGCAGCCAGAGCCGGTCCAGGATGAACAGGTTGGCGCGCTTAAACCAGCGGCTGACGGCCCACAACGCGTGCTCTTCGTCGCGCGGGACGCCGGCGGGCAGGGGGCGGGGTTTGATGAACCGACTAGCTAGCGGGGTGAGAAAAATGAGCGGCACAAAAAACGAGGCGACTAGCGCCGGGATAACGGTGATGGGGATAAATTTGATGATCGCGCCAAACACGCCGGAGACAATTCCAAAGGGCGTAAAGACGATGATGGAGCAGAAGGTGGCCATCACCAGGCCCTGGCCAATTGAGCTAACGGCCGCCATAACTCCTTCGAATCCTGAGTGACCCATATCTTTGTAGCGCTGGATGCTTTCTAGCACGACGATGGCCGGGTCGACTACGAGGCCCAGAATGAGAATCATCGAAAACAGCGTGAGGGTGTTGAGCGTGATGCCGGCAAAGTACAGTGCCATGAGGGTAAATAGGAACGACAGCGGGATGGCGATGCCGGCAATGATGGCGGTACGGAGGTTAACGAACAAGAACATGGCAAGCATCAGCAGCCAGATGCCGCCCACCAGGTAGCCCACATAGCCCAGTGCGCCAATGCCAGCCCATTTTTCGCCCACAGCGCCGGCCTTGATTTCGTCTATCTGTTGGCTGGTGGAGGCGGCATCGTCAAACAGGCGGGTGAGGTGCAGGTCGCGGGAGAATGTGCCGTTCGAGCTGAGCCGCGCCAGGGTGGCCGTGAGGTCGGTGTTGACGTTTAGGATATCGGCGTCGGAGCGGATATCGACGCTGTAGGCGATGCCGGGGCCGGTGGCGAGAACTCCGCTACGCGTCATGCCGATCTCGTTAATCCGGCCGTCTTGGTCGATGCCGCGGCTGATGTCGGCGATGTCGCCCAGGCGGACGCTGCCGCCGCTGACGGTTGGCAGCAGCGTTGCGGCCAGGTCGCTTAGGCTTCCGTAGCGGCCGGCGAGCAGGACGGTGGCGCGGGACCCGTCGACCGTGAGGTTTTGCCCCGCTGGGAAGTTGAGATTGCCTGCGGCAAGGGTCGACTGAATCTTGGAGACGTCAACGCCACTTGAGGCGAGTTTAGCCGGGTCGAACGCGACGGTTACGCGGTCGGTGAATTGGGACAGGAGCTTAACCTGCTTAATCCCCTTCACGCCGGACACTTCCCGCTCGAAGATTTTGCCTTGGGCCAGAAGCTGCTCGGGCGTGAGATTGCCGGTGAGGCCGAACACGAACGAGGAATTGCCGGTGGTGGGTTGGGATATGGCGGGCTTGTCGGCATCCTTCGGGAGTTCGACGCCGGACACCTTAGAGGTGATATCTTGCAGGCTGGTGTCGACATTGGCCTTTTCGTCGAGCGTTACGACGACCACTGAGTGGCTTTCGGCGGAGGTGGAAGAGGTGGATTTAACCTCTTTGAGGTCTTTGATGGCTGATTCGATCGGGTTGGTGACGCTTTGCTCCACCTCCGAGCTGGCCGCGCCGCGGTAGGCGGTGTTGATTACCACAACTTTAACCGGGACTTGGGGGAAGCCTTCGCGCCGGAGGCCGGTGAGAGCGGTGACGCCGCCGGTTAACAGGAAGAGAAAGAGGACGAATGAGATCTGTTTGCGTTTGAGGAAGAATCCCGTAAACTGGCTTACCCAAGTCAATCTTTGTGGCATTGCATACTCCTAAACGATATAATGTGATACAGTACTGGTATATCTAAAATATGAGTCTATGCTCATATTGTCAATGAGGCAGCTATGATGGTTTACGACAATAGCACTTCACTCCGCCACGTCCCCAAGCAAACGCGTGGCCAACGTAAGGTTGAGCATATTCTGCGGAGTGCCGAAGCGTTATTCGCGGAGGTTGGGTTTGAGAACGCCACGACCAACGCGGTGGCGGTGCGCGCGGATGTGTCGATTGGGTCGTTGTACCAGTTTTTTTCCAGCAAGGACGCGATTTTGGCTGCCATAGCCGAGCGGTATCTGGAGCAAACCAGGGTGGCTCTAGATAAGGTGCTTGACTCACCGGAGGAGTTCCAGCTGGGCCCGTTGCTGATGGGGTTGCTCGAGACGCTCATTAAGCTGCAAGAGCGGCGGCCATTTTTCTTACAGTGTTTGGGGCGGTCGCGGCCGTCGCCGGTGTTGACGGGTCCGGTGATGCGGCTAAGCGAGGCGGTGACAGATCGCGTGGTATCTCTGCTTGAGCGTGGTACTATGGAGCGTGATCCCAAGTTGCTGCGGCTTCGGGCGCGGATTTGCGTTGAGACTATGGGTGCGCTTTTGCCGCTAGCGTTGCATGCTAAGGGACGCGAACGGACAATGGCGATGCGAGAAATTACGTCGGTCCTCGTGCGGTACTTGGAGCCGACATTGAAAGTGAAAGGAATAGTATGAGAAAGTTTGGCCGCCCGGTGGGGGCAGATGTTCGGGAAAAAATTGTGGTTTTGGCGCGCGGTATTTTTGACCGGTTTGAGCCTAAGCGGGCGGTGCGGGCCGAGAGTTTTGCCATGGACGAAGAGCCGGACCGCGTCGTGGTGCATGAGGCGGACATTCGGTTCGAGGGCGGCCGGTTGCGGATCGCCCAGACGGAAGCTTCAGCTCGTCCACCGTTTGAGTGGTTACTTGAGATTACCTCGGATATTGG
The DNA here is from genome assembly GCA_964530365.1 of uncultured Candidatus Saccharimonadales bacterium. Classification (GTDB taxonomy): domain Bacteria; phylum Patescibacteriota; class Saccharimonadia; order UBA4664; family UBA4664; genus CAZGZY01. Next base: position 1,380 of record CAZGZY010000009.1, on the reverse strand, counting down.
TGAAACCGACTACTTCAAGCACTATTTGGTGTTAGAAAACGACATTGTGCTGGCGCAGCGCAAGGTGCTGACGCCAATTGACGGGGCGGAGGCTCGGGTGATTTTGGCAGACTTGGCGTTGGCTGAGGAGGCCATGAAGGCCAGGCATTAGCCAAGCCTTCTCTTTTATTGGGTCTAGATCGAAGCGGGTTCGGCGGGTGTCGTGGCGGGGCCGTGGCTGGTGCGCAATTCAGTCTCTTCCACCAAGTAAAACAGCACGAGCGCGACGGCGCCTAGTCCCATAGAGACCGTAAAGACGATACCGATGGCATAGGCAATCGAGCCTTTGGCTAGGTCGAGGTACGAGTTGATGGCCGGCTGCAGCATGGGCAAGACGGTAGGCGGAATGTGGCTGGTAATTTGGGCCAAGGCGGTTTTGCTGGTGATCACATTCGGGTCGCTGAGGGCCTTGGCGAGTTGGTCCGGAATGCCAATCGTGGGCAGGGTTTGCAGGCTGGAGCTGAGCTGGTTGTTGAACACGGTGCCCAGTACGCTCGAGCCGATGGCGCCGCCGATGGTGCGGAAGAACTGGGTAGCGCCGGTGACCACGCCGGTGTCCTGGGGGCCAAAGTGGTTTTGGACGATGAGCGGCAAGAGGGGCAGGCTCGGTCCAAGCCCGAGGCCAAGTAGCACCATTTCCCAGCTCACCTGCGCGTTGGTGCTGTCCCGGGTGATGTGCGAGAGCAAGAACAGGCCGATGGTGCTGGTGGCGAAACCGATGAGGCCAACCAGGCGGTACTTGCCCGTGCGGGCCACGATTTGGCCGGAGGTGATGCTGCCGAAGACGATACCGATCATGAGCGGCAGTAGAGTGAGGCCGGAGCTGGTGGCGGTTTGGCCGAGCACCGATTGGAAGAACACTGGGATGTAGAGGATGCCGCCAAACATCGCCGCTGACGACAAAACGATGATGAGGTTGGCTAAGTTAAAGCGCGACTCCTTAAACAGGCGCAGTGGCAGGATTGGGTCTTGGGCGTAGTGCTCAATGGTAGCGAACACAGCGGTCATGACGGCGGCGGCGGCGAATAGGCCAAGGATGGTAGGGCTAGACCACGCGTATTTGGAGCCGCCCCAGATAAGGCCGAGCAGCAGCGGCACGACGGCGCCGGCAATGCCAATAGCCCCGAGCCAGTCGATTTTGGGGTGGAAGTCGCGCTTAATGTTGGGGAGCGCGAAGGCGGCCAGAACCAGCACCGCGATGCCGACCGGGATATTGACGAAGAACACCCAGCGCCAGGTGAAGTGGTCGGTGATGAAGCCGCCCAGGGTGGGGCCGACGACCGAGGCGAGGCCGAACATGGCGGCGATGAGGCCGGTCCACTTGCCGCGCTCACGGGGCGG
>CAZGZY010000008.1:0-17196 GCA_964530365.1 uncultured Candidatus Saccharimonadales bacterium | reverse complement strand
ACCCCCGCGTCGGCGTCGACTTCGATGAGCTGACCGGTTTTGAGCGTGGTGGTGGCATGGCCGGTGGCGGTGAGGCAGGGCTTGCCGAGCTCGCGGGCTACGATGGCGGCGTGGCTGAGGATGCCGCCGAGGTCGGTGATGATGGCAGCGGCGGTGCGCATCAGGGGTAGATAATCGGGCGAGGTCATGCGGCAAACCAGGATTTCGCCGGGCTTCAGCGTTGCATCCTCGGGGCTTTGGACGATGCGGACCCGCCCGGTGGCGCGGCCGGGGCTGCCGATTTGGCCGGACACGAGCGCGGAGGCCTGGCCCGAGGGGTCGGCGAGCGCGCCCCGAGACGACTCGTACATGCGCCCTAGCAGGCGGTTGTAGTCGATAAACCAGGTACCAAATTGGCTTGAGGTGGTGGTTTCGAAGTAGCCTTCCAGGTAATTGTTCGTGAATTTGGCGTCAAATTCTTGTTTAATTTGGGCCCGTTTGACGGGATCGTCCACCTTGAGGAAGGCAATGAGTTTTTGGAGTTGTTCAGCCGCCCCAACGTCCTGGCGGTCGAGCTTCCAAGTGTGAAAGTCGTAGGAGAAGGTGATGGGGATTTGGGTGTCGTAATGCCCTTGGGTGAGCTCGTTGTGGGCGCCGCGGGTAATCTCGCCGAAGATACCATGGGCATTAACGATGAAAATGGTGGCAAACAGGGTGTCCTCGACGTGCGGCACGAAATCGATGCGGTATTTCGCGGGGTCGATGGCCTGCTCGCTGAGCCAGCCAAGGGCGTCGCGGATGGATTTGCCGCGCATGCGCAGCTTGGGCAGCGACGGGTCCAGAGGAATGAGGCGGATGGCGCACAGCTCATCGCCGTGCTTTTGGAGGAATTCCTCGAACTCGGGGGTGCGGTCGGTGACGGTGACGGCGTCAAACTGGTGCGGCTCATCGAACGGCAAGCCGATAATTTGGCCGAGGCGGCGCAGGCGTTCGCGCTTGTCGTTGTCTTCGACCCGTATGGCCTCAGCGTCCTGGTGGTGTATCTCTCCGAGCCAGTCGGTGAGGGAGATTTGCTTTTTGTAATAGGCGGCGTGGTCGAGGTTGGGCATCGGGTTCTCCTATAACGTGGTAATGGGGCGGGCCTGAACGAGATAAAGTTTATTGTGGGTGTAGCCCCATTCAATGTCGAGAGGGTGGCCGAATTTGGTTTCGAGACTGGTGGCAAGGGAGGCCAGCTCGGCGCATTGAGCCGGGGTGAGGGCAGGTGCAGTTTGGCGGTTCTGCGGCACGAGGCGCTCGGTGATACCCGAGGCCGAGCCGGTGAGCCGAGTGGTTTTGGTGGCAATGGTCTGGCTAGTGGTGCGGCCGGTGGCTTTATCGAGGAGGTAGTTATCTGGGGTAGCGAGGCCTTGCACTAATTCCTCCCCTAAGCCATAAACGGCCTCGATCATAATCTCGCCGCGATTTTTGGTGACGGGGTTGGCGGTGAAGAGCACGCCGGCTGTGTCGGCTGCCACCATAGCCTGCACCACCACAGCGACGGCCATGGCCGGGCCGGCGTCGTCGTAGGCTTGGGCGCGGGCCGAAGCGCCGGACGCGCGGCAATTGGTGATGCGATCTAGCAAGTCGGTGCGCGTCACGTACAGATAGCTCTCGAACTGCCCGGCCCACGACTTCTCCGGCGCGTCCTCCCCTGCCGCCGATGAGCGCACGGCCACGAACTCGGCCCCCAGCTGGTCGAATGCGGCCAGGATGGCGGCGCCGACGGAGTCGAGATCGGTGGCGGGCGCCACCACGAACCCTGGCGGCACCGGCGCGCCAAAGGCGATGAGCCGGCCGAGTGCCTGGGCCTTGCCGCCGACGAGCGCTATGGGCTGAGTGGCGGCGGCCGCTAGATTAATGATTTGGTGGTTAGTCATTTGGTGAAACCCATGGATATTAATACGGCAATGGTATCATGATGGGTATGAATTCTGAGAATAAGCACTTCGTACCGCTCAACATTTTGCACATTTTTAACGACGGCTTTCAGGCGAGCTATCTGTTGCTACTGCCATTCATTGCCCGAGCTGAGGGCTTGAACCTTACCCAAGTGGGGTCGCTGGGAACAGTATTGAACGTGGCCGGAATTGTTCTGGCGCTTCCGGCTGGGTATATCGCGGCCAAATTTGGCGGCCTGAAAACGCTGGTGGTGGCCTTGTTTATTTACGGGCTGGCGCTGGTTGGGGCCGGATCGTTCGGCAATTATTACGCGCTGCTCGGGTTGTTTGCGCTAGGCGGGATCGGGTTTGGGGTGTTTCATCCGATCGCCTTCGCGCTGATTGCCAAATGGTTCCCCAAGGAGCGGCGGGGACGGGCCATGGGTAACTTCACCGCGATTGGCGATGTGGGGCGGATTGGCATATCGGCGGCGCTGTCGTTTATCGCCGTGGCGATCGGCTGGCGCCAGACGGCCCTGTTGTACGCGGGGGGGGCGATCGTGATGGCGGTCGGGTCTTACCATTTTTTGGTGTCCCGCGCAGACCGGGTGGAGGTCAAGGAGCGCCACGCCACGCCAATGAGCCTGTGGCAGATCATTAAGAATAAACGCTACGTGCTAGCCATGAGCACGGGGGCACTGGACTCGTTTGCCAGCGCCTCGCTGTACGTGTTTTTGCCATTTTTGCTGCTCAAGCGCGGCATCAGCCCGGCGTTACTTGGATCGTTTACGGCCGCCTTTTTCGTGGGCAACTTATTTGGGAAGACGGCGCTCGGGCGGTTTGTGGATAAATTTGGCAACTCGAAGGTCTTTATTGCCTCGGAGCTATTGATGGCAGGGTTTATTTTTCTGCTCGCTAACTCCACAGCTACCTTGCTGATTGTGATCTGCGCGGTCGTGCTGGGTATTTTTACCAAGGGCACGGTACCGGTGGTGTCGACCATGGTGTCGGAGTCGGTCGACCACCACGGCAACTTCGAGAAGGCCTTTGGGCTGAGCGCTTTTATTACTAGCGTCGCCATAACGGCCGCTCCCCTGGCGCTGGGGGTGGTGTCCGATAAGCTCGGGATCGTGGCGGCTTTTAACGTGATGGCGGGAGTCGCGCTGGTGGCGGTGATTCCCGCGGTGGCGTTCTTCTTCGTTAAGCAGCAAGTTTCACGAGCGTAAGCGTTTTGGATTAGGGTGTTTTGCACCCTAATTAAGCTGCGTATGGTTACGGTGCCGGGGAGGAGAAGCCTGGTTAGTTGGACTTTTTATTACCTAGCATGAGCAGACGCCCATCGAACCCGCCGCGTTTGGCGCGTTTTTCGGCCTGAGTTTTGGCGATGTCGGCGGCGGAGAAGCCCTTGAGAGCCATGATAGCGTCAATTATTTCATAGACATCGGCAATTTCCTCGGCCAGGTTGGAGTCGGTGGTGGCGTGTGAGAGCTCTTCGGCCTCCTCTACCGCTTTACGCTGAAGGTATTTCAGGAATTCTTGATCGTCGGAGAGAACGCGCACGGGCGGCTCGTAGCCATCGTGCGTTTTGACTATTTCAGGGATACGGTCGCGAACGAGTTTAGGGTACTCATTTTCGCGGGGGAGGTCGGTGATGGTGTGCTCAAAGGCCATAATTACATCCCACGCTTAGCCCGGGCGCGCTTGTGGCGGGCCTCGGTGCGGGCATCGGCTTGACGCTTGGCCAGGCTTTTTACCTCATCCATCTCGGTCTTGAGGTCTTCAATGCGGACGCCGTCTTTTTCGGCAATCCGCACCAGCGTACGCATAATGATGGCGATTTCGCGCTCGGCTTGGAGGTCGGTCTCGTAGTCGAGCTGGGAGCGGATTTCGGACTTCTCGGACGCCCGGTTTTGGCTAATCATGACGAAAGTGGAGAGGAAAATGGCCTCTAGCGACACCACCATGGTGAGCAGGCCGAAGGGGTATTTGTCGAATTCGTAGGCGCTGCCAAGCAGACCAAGGCCGGCCATGATCCAGAAGCCAAACCAAATGGCGTGGAAGTAGACAAACTTCATGTTGCCGGCAAATTTGGTGATGCCGTCGGCGAGCTTGTCTTCGATGTCGAGGAATTGCTGAATGTACGAATTCGGGTTTATGAGGGCCATAGGGTGGTGCCTTGTTAGGCTTTTAGTATAGCAAAAGTGCTACCGGAAAATGACTGCAAGCACCAGGCCGGCCACGAGCAGGCCGAGGAAGGTGAACCCGACGGTTCGGCCGAGATTGGTCTCGCGAACCTCGACTTCGCGCAAGCTGCGGGCCGCCACGATGTAGCCGCCGCTGTAGTGCGTGATGACGGCCGCCTCGCGCACCCCGCTGGCGGGCTGCCAGGTGACGCGGTTCTCGGCTGCCTGGGTGGTGTCTTTGCCGGCACTGTCGCGGGCGGCCTCGAGGGCACCTTTGGGCGGCACGACCGTGTGGCCGTCGAGGCTGCCGGATGAGGCGATAACGTTGAGGTTGTCGTCGAGCACGATGAGGAACGGCGCCAGGCTAGTTCGCATATTGACCTTGGTAGCCGGAACGAGGCTGGCGGGGGTGGCGCCGGCGGTGTCGATCGCAAGGACGGCGTCTTCGGCCATTTGGATCTGTGGATCGTTGGCGGTTTGGCGGTAGTTTTGCTGGACGACGCTGTAGGTGAGAGCTACAAGAGCGGCGCCCATCACGAAGTAGGCCAGCCAGAAGCGCAGGCTAGTGTTTTTGGCGGGGGCGGGGAAGAATTTCATTATGCGGCTCCTTAGTTATTCTTGGCGCAGGGCCGTAATGGGGTCAAGGCGGGCGGCGCGCAGGGCAGGCAAAGCGCCGGCGATAAGGCCGAGGGCCATGGCGCCGCCAACGATTAGCAGCATGTCGGCGGCCGGATACAGCAGAATGTGCTTGCCCGGGAACCCGGTGAAGACGGTTTTGAGCAAGACGCGATCGGCCATTGGGCCTATCAACATCGCCAGCCCCACACCGATGATGCCGCCCCAGAAGCCAATCGAGATGGCCTCAGACAAGAAAATGGCGAAGATACCACGGCGGCGCATGCCGAGCGCTTTGAGCAGGCCAACCTCTTGAGTGCGTTCGAGCACGGACATAAGCAGGGTGTTAATGATGCCAAGCGCCGCGGCCAGCAGCGCCACGGCGGCGAAAGCGCTGAGCCCCAGTTGCACGGCGTTGATGGATTTGTTGAAATTGGCGGTGATGTCGGCAAAGGTCCGAGCGTTGTAGCCGGCTTTATCCAGCGCGTTTTTCATGCTCGTGGTAGCGGCGGCGCTCAGATTTGGATCGGTGGCGGCAAAGAGGCCGGTAAATTTGAGCTGGCCGCCGGTCTGGTAGTCGGCTAGGTCGTGCTGCTCGAGGTAGCTAATACCGGCGCCGGGGGCGTGCAGCGTGTCGCCGGAGACGGCCGCCACGGTGAAGCCGACGGTTTCGGTGCGCAGGACCGTGCCAGGCTTAGTGCCGGGCTGGCTCACGGCCACCGTAACGGTTTTGCCAACGGCCGCCGCCGGCGAGGCAAAGCCCAGGGTCTGCACGTAGGCAAACGGCAGCACAATGGCGGTTTTGTCGGTGGCGTCGGGGTAGCTACCGGCGGTCACCTCCGGATGAGTACCGGGGTAGCTGGGCTGAAGCTGCACGACGTATTTTTTGCTCCCGGGCGTCTGGATATAGTCGGGGTTCACGAGGTAGACCGGGTAGGCGCCGGTAACGCCGGGGATCTTGCTGACGGCCGCGGTGTCGGCGTCAGTCATGTAGGTGGTGCCAGTGGCCGCGGAGTGGCTGGGGTCATATTCGGGCACGCCGGCGGCCGACTGGCGCTCCTTCTCGTTGGCTTTGAGCGCCACGTCCATGGTGTTGGGTTGGCCATAGGCTTGGATCTGGGCGTCGATGTAGTGCCGCACGCCTTGGCTCAGCGCGGTCACCATGGCGAGGGTGAAGGTACCGACCACAATGGCGGTGACGGTGAGGGCGGTGCGGCCTTTGCTGCGCGCCAGGTTGGTGCTGCCGGTGCGGGCGTATTCGAGGAGCTTCATTTATTTGACCTTTCCGTCTTGGATGATAACCGTGCGGTCGCAGAGTTTGGCTAGATCAGCGTCGTGGGTGACGACCACTAGCGTGATGTGGTTCTTGCGATGGAGCTCAAACAATAGCTTAATGACGGCATGGCCGGTGGCGGTGTCGAGATTGCCGGTGGGCTCGTCGGCAAAGATCACTTCGGGCCCGGTGACGAGCGCCCGGGCGATGGCGGCGCGCTGCTTTTGACCGCCGCTCAGGTCCGAGGCGCGGTTCTTGGCCTTATCGGCCAGCCCCACACTCTCCAGCGCCTCGAGCGCGCGCTCGCGGGCTGGGCCGGCCGCGACCCCGGCGATCTTAAGCGGCAGCATCACGTTTTCGAGCACGGACAAGCGCGGCTGGAGGAAGAACTGCTGGAAGATAAAGCCAAATTTGCGGTTGCGTAGGTTGCTCAGCTCCCCTTCTTTCATCTGGCCCAGGTCGTGGCCGGCCACCGTGACCGTGCCGGTGGTGGCAGAGTCGAGGCCGGCTAGCAAGTGCATGAGCGTGGATTTGCCGGAACCGGATTTGCCCACGATGGCAACCGACTCGCCGCGGCCAATGCTGAGGTCGACCCCGCGCAGAGCCTCGTAGGCGCTAGATTTTTTGCCGTAGGTTTTGTGGAGGGCAGTGGTTTGGAGGAGGGGTTGGTTCATGCCAAGTATTATACGACCGCCGGGAGGAAAACGGCGCGAATCTGAGAGTTTAGCCCTGGTGCTCGAAGCGCCGGAAGCCCTCGGTGAGGGTCACTGGGCGATCTTTGGCGATCATCATGGCCTCACAGCCATGGCGACGCAAAAACGCCAGGCCGGCCCGGCCCATGCAGAAAGCGGCGGTGGCGAGGGCGTCGACGCGGTCGATGGTGGCGCCCACCACCGTGAGGCTAACCGGATCGTCGACGAGCTCGCCGGTGTGCGGGTTGTAGATGTGGGCCCCCCGCTCGTAGGTGCCGGAGGTGGCCACGGCCATGTCAGTGAGCGCCAGCGTCTTGGCGAATTTGGTGGGCTCAAACGGGTTGGTGATGCCGACCACCCAGGGCCCGCCGCTGGGGCCGGCGCCACGCACCTGGATGTCACCGCCGGCGTTGAGGCAGTAGCGTGTGATGTGGCGGCGGTCGAGCAGGCGGGCGGCCTGGTGGATGGCCCAGCCCTTGACGTAGCCCGACGGGTCGGTGTGGCCATCGTGGACGATATCGAAATAACCGTCCGTCTGGCGTTTTAGCCGCTCGCACTCGGCCAGCACCTCGCGCACCTCGGCGCTCGCCTGGGCCAACGCGAGCTCGTCGCGGTTTAGCCGGCTGATTTCGCTGGTGGGTTTGTAGGTGCTAAACGTTTCGTCGACGCGGCGAAAATGCGCCCACACCTCGCCCGCGGCTTCCTCAAGCCGGTCGCTGCCCAGGAGCTCGACCGTAATGGGCATGCCCATGATGATTTGCGATTGCTTCATTGCCTAGCCCCATTCGATAGTGGCCGGGGGTTTATCGGAAATGCGATAGACCACTGAGGCAATTTCGGGGATCTCATTGGTGATGCGCCTAGAAACATGGCGCAGGAACTCATAGGGCAATTCAGCCCATTCGGCGGTGAAACCGTTGATGCTCCAGATGGCCCAGAGCGCCAGCACCATACCGCTGCCAGCGTCGTCGCCCTTGGTGAAAGTGTGGACCGACTGCGTGACTACGGCGCCGGCTTGCCAGACGGTTTCGTAGAGGTGGCCGCGACGGAGCTCGTCTAGGTAGATGCCGTCAGCGGCGCGGGCGATGCGCAGGCGGTCTGACGTTACTTCGCCCTCAATGCGCACCACTAGGCCGGGGCCCGGGAACGGGTGGCGCACCAGTAGCTCTTCGGGCAGGCCGAGGCTGCGGCCGATGGCTCGGGCGGTGTCTTTGACGCAGTCATCGAGTGGGGTGAGTTCTTTGAGGGTAAATCCGAGGTTGGTATTGTGATGGAGCTTAATTTGGGCTTTGCGGGCGCCGGTGGTGTGCCCTCCCCCGCTTTCGGTGAGGTCGGTGTAGAGGGTGCCTTGGGCGATGAAATTGGCGCGGAAGTCGGCCGCCTCGTCCTCGAGAACTTGCTTGTACACCCCGCGCATGGCTAGGCGTTTGTCGTGCATTTTGGTGTGGCCGACCAGGGCAGCCAAAAAGGCGGTGGTAGCGTCGTGGATGACGGGTTTTAGATGCGCGAAATATTGGCGCACGAAGGCCTCGTCGTCGGGCCGGTCGATGCCGCGGATGTAGACGGCGCGGATTTGTTCGGGTTTTAGCGCCTTTGCGAGCAAGCCGGCCACCACCGACGAATCGCTGCCGCCGGACAGGGCCAGCAGGACGCGGCCGGCGCCGACGGTTTGGCGGATCTCGGCGACTTTGCGCGCGGCCACATCCTCGGCCGGAAAGGTGTCGCGGGCCCCGCAGATGCCAAAAACGAAGTTTTCGAAGAGCTGCGGGCCGCAGACGGTGGCCGTGACCTCCGGGTGAAACTGGACGCCCCAGAGGTGGCCTAGATGCCCGGCCGCGACCGGCGCGTTGCCGGTGCCGGCCAGAATTTCCAGCTGCGGGCCGGGCTCGATGCGGTCGCCGTGGCTTTGGAGCACAGGTGTGCCGTTGGCGATGTCTTTGAAGAGCGGAGATGCTCCATCATCGATTTTTAGCTTGTGTAAGCCAAATTCGCGCTTGTCGACTGATGCTACCGTAAGCCCGCGGTGGGCGGCCCACAGCTGAAACCCGAGGCAAATGCCGAGTACCGGGGTGCCGAGCTCAAAAATTGCTGCGTCAAACGGCGGCGCCTCGCTGTGGGCCGAACCCGGGCCGCCGGACAAAATGATGCCGGTGGGGCTCAGGCGCAACACGTCGGCTGCCGTGACCTGCGCCGGGTCGGCCACCAGGCAGTACACCCCCAGCCGGTCGAGCGCGATCTTGATGAGGTGGTCAAACTGGCTGCCCAGTACAAATAGCAGGAAAACCTCATTGGTGCGGCGCAGCTTCTTCTCGGCGGCAATCTCTTCCAGGACAGCGGGCGTGACGGCGGTGAGGGTGTTAATCATGCTCTTCCTCTTCGATACGGATTTTTTCAATAATCGGAATAGCTTGGGCAATATCATCGTGGATAGTGTATTGCGCGTACTCGGCCGTGTTGTTCTTTGGGTTAATCGCGATAGCATGGCCGGCAAATTGGAAGATGGGTATATCCGCTGGAGAATCGCCAATGGCCAAAGTCTCGGCCGCCGCAATTCCGAGTTCCTTTAATTTGGCCTGTACCCACAACAGCTTGAACCCGTCCGGAGGGGCCATTTGGTCGGAGACCCCGGCAATGATCCCGTTCTCGACTCCACAGTCTGGCCCCACAATGTAATCGATGCCAAGCCGCTGCTGGTAGTATGCCAGCACAGGCGGGATATTGCCGGAATGCAGAATACTAATGAGGCCATGGCCTCGAATGTATTTAAGCAACTCTTCTGCGCCGGGCATTAGGTATTCGGCCGACCGAAGCTGCTCTTCGAGCGCATTGAGCGGCAAGCCTGTGAGGAAATTAATCCGCGTTACGAGAGCCGCGATGCCTGAGAGTCTGCCGGCATGGAACGCCTGGTTGAGCTCCTCGCTCTCGCGTTCTTTCCCCGCTAAACTGCCCAGGACCGATAGTTGATCGCGCGTGACGAGTGTCCCGTCAAAATCGAGGAGAATAGCCTTAATCATGCCTTAACTATACCAGATCAGCTCGCCACCCCGAGCCGATGCGTTTGGCCAACCCTCGGCAATTTTTGGCAGTTTGTGCCAAAAATTTGCTATGCTGATGCGCATGTATCGACCGGAACGCTACAATGCGGGGCCGTTTGCCCGTTTTCACGCTCACCTGGAGCGATCTGGGCGGAGTGTGACGCGTAACCGCGACTTGGTGTTTGGGGCGCTGGTGCGGCTGGGAGCGTGCCGGGTGCGGGATTTGGCAGACGTGGTGCCGGAGCGGAGCTTATATCGTACCGTGAAGTTGTTTGTAGAAATTGGCATCGCCGAGATGATTCGCCAGGATGTCATTAGGCTGCGAGCGCCGATAGGTGTGCATGGGCATTTCATGGTGTGCGAACAATGTGGGCGACAAATCGGCTTTAATGATGAGCGGCTTGAGCGTGAGTTAGGGCGGCTAGCGGCGGCGCGGGAGTTCGCCGCGGACGGCCATCGGGTGGAGCTACAGGGCCAGTGCCGGGTATGCCAGGCTACGCCCGCGATTTGAGCCGGGCCGCGAATTTCTCGCGTAGTTTGTGCAGTTTAGGGTTAATAATGATCTGACAGTAGGCCCGTTCAGGATGGTTGCGGTAATAGTTTTGATGCTCAGGTTCGGCTTCGTAAAAGTGCTCGAGCGGAGCAATCTCGGTCACGATGGGGCCCGGCCACAGCTTGGCTGCCCGGTCCCGTGATTGCTCGGCTACCGCCTTTTGCTCCTCGGACTCATAGAGCAGGATCGAGCGGTATTGCGGCCCCACGTCGTAATCCTGGCGGCCCGGCGTGGTGGGGTCATGGATGGCCCAGAAGATGTCGAGAATATCGGCATAGGCGATGACGGCGGGGCGAAACGTGAGCTGAACCACCTGAGCGTGACCGGTAGTGGCGGTCTCAATTTGCTCATAGGTGGGGTCGGGCAGATGACCCCCAGCATACCCCGACACAACCCGGTCAATACCCTCCACCTCCTGGTAGGCAGCTTCCAGACACCAAAAGCAGCCGCCACCGAGGACGGCGGTTTCTGTCTGGGTTTGAGTGTGGACCATGCTTCTAGTTTAGAGGTTATACCAATGCTTTTACTAGGCCCGTGGACCATGATGACCGCATAAGGCTTAGGAGGAATTATGGAGAAGCGAAGCGTTCGTATGATGAGGGTGAACGTGTCGGCGCTCGCACTGTTTGAGGGCGTGCTCGGGTTGGTCGTGGGGACCGGGGTCGGAGTTTTGGCATGGATCAGTTCCGCGTCTGGGCTCAACCTCAACACCGACCTGGTGCTGCAGGGGCTGTCGCTCGGGCTGGCACCGGGAGTCGGCGCGGTTATCGCGCTAGCGGTTGTCTACTTCGTGGCCGGTTGGGTGGTGGGGCTGGCACACGGCGGAGCGTTTAACATGCTGGTAGCTTGGGCCAACCGGATGGAGGCAGCCTCAGACGCGGCCTATGAAGACGCTCAGAGCGCAGATGACGTCGAGGAGCCGGTGGTGGAGGCGATGCCGGCCGGACGCCGAGCTCAGCCGACCTTTGGCGAGACCATTCGCCGCCGACGCGACCGGTAACAAAAAGAGGACGGGCCGCACCCGGCCCGCCTCAAGATAGCCTTTGAAGTCTCGATTATTTGATACCTGCAGTACCCAGCAAAAGTGAGCAAACTCGTCTTTTGCGTTTTGTCGCGACTCCACCTCGACTACCTGGTTTAATTTGTAGCACAACCGGTATGGCGGGTCAAGTCTTGGGGGAAATTATGGAATTATTAGCGTTTTGAGCCCGTGCCAAGCCCTATCTGGGGCTATCTGGACTGCAACGGCACAATCTGGTATGGTTGTCAGCGGTCTTTGACAGAATCGCGCAACGTGATCTGGCAAAACTACCTGCTTTTTCCGATCCAAAGGAGACACTGTGCCGAACAGACACAGCGGCCTCGTGATTGTTGCGTGTGCCGACTGGGCGTATCACCGCCACCACGAGCGGATCTTCGATACCAAGAGGGACCCGCTTATGGCGCATTTCTGGGCGCTCGTTGAAGAGATCATGGCCGACGAAGACCCAGACGCCATCGAGCTCGACCTGCGGGCCTGGGCTCGCCAGGCGCACGAGCTCCACGAGCTATCGACGGCGGCGTCAACTAGTCGGCTCGTAGAGCTGGTTGAGTTTGCCGCCACGCACCCCGATAACGCTGGCGAGGTTCTCCCGCACATTCTGCGGGTTGAGGCGCCGGCACTGGTCGTGGGCGACCGCTCACGGCGCTCAGCGTTCATTGAGCTGAGCCCAACCGTGCTCTCCGGGGCACACACAGTGCTGATCGACGGTCACTCTAACTGTGCTGGCATCGCGGCAAGCCGCAGGGAGCTGTACGTGGATGACCAATTCGAACTGCAGCGCGATCTGATGACGACCGGCTCACAGCCCTTCGCCAATCTGCTTGCGATCAACGCTGGTCACGAGGTCACGGTGATCTCGACCTACACCCAATTCGGGCTGCCGGGCGAGGTCCTCGAGACACGAGACATTTGCACAGTCAAAAGCACCGTTCCAGTCGACTGACCCCTGCCCCGCATCGCCGGAGCAGGAGCCATAATTCAAGCCCCGCATCGCTACTTCTGTACTACGGAAGCGCCCCAGCGATGTGGGGCGCTTCATGTTTATGGGTAATTATTTTGCGAGGCCGCGGGAAAGCTCGCCGATGGGCGTGCCGGGCTGGTAGATGGTGAGATCGTCGCCGGTTTTGGCCCATTCCGCTACCACCGGATCAAGAATCCGCCAGCACTCGAGCGTTTCGGCACTGGTGGTGAAGAGCGTGCGGTCGCCGCGCAGGGCGTCGGCTAGGACGCGCTCGTAGGCGTTGGGGTTGCGGTCGGTGAAGCTGCGGCCGTAGCGGAAGTCCATTTCGACACGCTCGATGTCGTGGCCAAGGCCCGGCTTTTTCACCAGCAAGTCGAGGCAAATCCCCTCGCCGGGCTCGATGCGGATGGTGAGCTGGTTGGTCGGCTGGTCGGGGTGGGTGGCGCGAAAGCGGAAGGTGATCTCGGTGAATTTCTGGTCGAGGGCTTTGCCGGTCTGCAGCACCACGGGCACCCCCCGCCAGCGGTCGTTGTCGATCTCGACCCGCACGGCGGCGAAGGTTTCGGTAATGGAGGCGCCGTTGCCAACTTCATCCCGGTAGCCCGAGTATTGGCCACGGCGGGTTTGGGAGGCGACTTTGTTGGGCGCGACGGTCGGAATAGTTTGCAGGAGCTTAAGCTTCGCGGCATGAATGGCGTCGGAGTTGGCATTGGCGGACACATCCATGGTAGCCAGCGCCAGGAGTTGCAGCAGGTGGTTTTGAATGATGTCGCGCAGCGCGCCGAGCTGGTCGTAGAAGGCGCGGCCCTGGACTGTGATGGCTTCGGCGGCAGTGACCGTGATGAGGTCGATATGCTTACTATCCCAAACGCCTTGAAACACCGGGTTATGAAGCCGGAACGCCAGCAGGTTTTGGGAAGCTTCCTTGGCGACGTAATGGTCGATGCGGTAGAGCTGCTCTTGGTTAAACTGCTGGGCAATGCGCCCCACCAGCTCTTCGGCCGAGACCAGGTCGAAGCCGAAGGGCTTTTCGATGAGCAGGCGACTCTGGGCGCGGTCCCCGTGGGCGCAGCCGTCGCTCATACCCGAAGAGCCGAGCAAATCGATGACGGGGCCGAAGGTTTGGGGCGGCATGGAGAGGTAAAACAGCCGGGCGGCGCAGACGCCGAGGGCTTGTTCTTGGTGGTCGAGGTAGGTTTTGAGGCGCGTGTAGCCGGCTGGGTCGATGAGGTCCATTTGGAACATGTCGATGACGGATTCAAGCTGTTTCACCACGGCGGGGTCGTAGGCGGAATCGGCGTACATGAAGGCCAGGACGTCGGCCGGGGCCACGGCGCGGCGCGAGACGCCAACAACGCGAGTGGCCGGGGCCAGCCAGTGGTCGCGCACCAGTTGGTAGAGCGCCGGCAACAGGTAGCGGCGCGCGAGGTCGCCGGTGAGGCCAAAGATCACCAGCTGGACCGGCGGGGTGACGGGCGCGGGGACCGGCGGGCGCGCGGCGGTGTCGGGCCGGCTCACTGTTTGTTCACCGCGTGGCCGCCGAAGCCATTACGCATGGCCGAGAGGAGCTTGGTGCCAAAGTTGGTGTCGCCCTTTTGCGAGGCTAGGCGCACGTCGAAGGCGGCCTGGATGGCCGGCATGGCGATGTTTTGGGCGCGGGCCGCCTCGAGCGTCCAGCGGGCTTCGCCGTTTTCGGCCACGTAGCCGTCGATGCCGTCGAGGTTGGGATTAGCGCGCAGGGCCTCGCCGCAGAGACGGTTGAGCAGCGATTCCACCACGCTGCCGTGCTGCCAGACGCCGCCGAGCTGGGCCAGGTTGAGCTCGGGGAAATCTTTACCATCCTTGAGGAAACGATAGCCTTCGGCCAGCGATTGCATCATGCCGTACTCGATGGCGTTGTGGACCATCTTCACGTAATGCCCGGAGCCGGTGGGCCCAAAGTGGCCCCAGCCGGAGGGTTGGGCCAGAGTCTCAAACAGGGGCTTGAGCGGCTCGATGGTTTGCGGGTCGCCGCCGACCATCATGCAATAGCCGGCCGTGGCGCCGAGGATGCCGCCTGAGGTGCCGGCGTCCACCAGCTGCACGCCACGTTCGGCGGTGAGCTTGGCGCGGCGCATGGTTTCGCGGTAGTCGGAGTTGCCAGCGTCGACGATGGTGCCGCCCCCCGGCATGAGGTCGAGCACCTTGGACATTTCGGCCTCCACCACCTCGGAGGGGATGGACAGCCACACAACGGGGTTTTTACCGAGTTGATGCACCAGGTCTTCGTAGCTTGAGGCAGCCTTGGCGCCGGATTCGGCGGCGGCGGCGTTAACGCGCTCCTGGTTGCGGCCGGCCACAATTACTTCGTGGCCGCCGCGGGTGAGCCGGGCCACCATGTGGCCGCCCATTTTGCCTAGTCCAATGAATCCGATTTTCACAGCGTATCTCCTTTGTGGTCATTAAAGACCGTTAATGTGTGCACACTTTTTAGCGCCTGGGCCGGCTGTTTGATGAGCGAGACTTTCCCGCCCGCGAGCTCATCAATCACCGGCCATTTGGCTTCCCCTACAGCATATACCACGGCTTCATCGAGCCGCTTAACGGCCGGGAAGGTCATGGTGAGGCGTTGGAACGGCCCAGCGTCGTAGCCGGCCGCTAGCTCGGTGGCACGGGCGGCCGGGCTGCCGGGCAGGATGCCGGCGGTGTGGCCGTCGGCGCCGATGCCAAAGAAGCCGAGGCGGTAGTCGGCCACGGCCAGCTGCTCGCGCAAGATGGTGGCAAAATGGTCGACGGTGGTGGCGCGGTCGGCGCCGGTGAGCACCGGCAGTAGCGTGGCGCCCGGCAGCGCGAACCCGGCCTCGGTGAGCTGGCGCCAATTGGAGTCGGCGTGGCCGGGTTCGCCGTAGCGCTCGTCGGTGAGGGTAACGGTGAGGTTGTGCAGCGCCCGGCCCGCGAGCTTTTGGCTGACGGCCGCGGCGACGGCGATGGACGAACCGCCCGGCACGAGCCACAGCACGTGCTCGCCGGCCGCCAGGTGTTTCGCGAGGGTTTCGGCTAGATAGGCGGCCACGGGCTCGGCGGAGGTAATGTTAGTGAAATGTGTCATGCATCATATAATACCGCACATTAGGCTTCGGGTGGGCGAGTGTACGAGCCGGTGAGGTGGGGCGCGGGGCAGAAGACATATTGGTGGGGCATATTTAGGGCGCAAAACACCCTAAATTACTTCGCTTATGCTTACATCTGGATTCTGGTCCCGGTTGATCGCCGCGCCGCCGTAGGTCTGGTCGAGAGGCCAAACTCCAATATTTCCAATATTGTCGATGTTGTAGTAAAGCACTTTGCCTGATACATTGAGGGCACAATGGCTTCGGCCTCCGAGGGCTCCCCCTAACCGGGAGTCCGTTTTTGTATCGTCGCGAGCTCGCGGATGAGCCGCAGCTGAATTTCGCGAAACACTCCCTCGGATTGGTTTGCTCCATACCGGTGATTCTAGCATGTGACTGAACAAAAGGCGAACAGTTTTTGAATGCAAATGTTGCACCCCCAGCTTGCCGAAGCAATACTGGGGGCTTGGTGCGGGTGCGGCCGGCGGGTGCCGGGGCTACGCTTTGGGGGGCTTGCCGGGGGCGGCATTGCTGGTGGGCGACGGAGCCTCGTTGGCCCGGATGGCCACGATGATGCGATCCGCGGCATCTTCGAACCTCCATATCAGGAGCAGGAGGGTAACTACAACCGCGATTGCCGCGCAGATCCCCGCCCGCTCACCACTGCCTGGGGAGCCGGATAGGCCATTGTAGACTGCAAAGCCCGCGAAGGCCCCGACGGCAAATACCGGTGCGACAGAGCCCCCGGCCGTGAACAGATTCTTGACCACGGGATTCACCTCTCGAGTTGTTGTGAACCGTTATGTAACAATGGCCCTTTATTTTACTTTTGTCAAGTTTTATTGCCCGACGCGCGAATGGATGAAGGCTACAATCGCGTGGTAGTGCCGGGAGACGAGCCAGATGTCGACCAGGATGAGGGCGGGGAAAATAATAAGGTTTTCGACGAAATGGCCAGTGGTGACGCGCAGGGCTTTGAGGGGCGGCAGGCCGAATTTTATGGGGACGGGCAAAAGCCACGGCACGCCTTCTTTGGTGAGGGTGTCCATTAATAGGTGCGAGATAAGGCCGATGAGGAAGGCGTACCACACCAGGGTGTTGTCGACGCGCGGCATGAGCGGGTGCAGGAAGACCAGGAGGTAGTAGGCGCCCACGGCCAGCAGCCCGCCGCCCAGCAGCGAGTGCGTGAGGAAACGGTGGCCGCCGAGAAGTTTGTCGACAAAGCGGCCAATGACGCCCTCGGCTGGGAGGTTGCGCCAGAACGGGGCGGTGGGTTGGTCGATGTCGGGCGCGATGCCGCCGATCTGGTTGGCCAGGACCGCGATGAGGCCGGTGGCCAGCGACACACTGCCGATGGGGTGCACGGCCAGCACCGCGCCGAGCAGCGTGATGGCGGCCAGGTCGTGGGTGCGGCCGGTCATGGCTGGGCGCTCTGCGCGAGGTAGGCGGCTACGGCGATGTCGAGCTCGGTGAGAAACGACGGTACGTAAGCTTCGGGGTGGGCCTGGACATCGGCGCGGAGCTGGGCGTGCGGCAGCGCCTTGAATTCGTCGACCTCGGCATTGGTTTGAGGCTGGTCGTCGCTGATACCGAGGTAGAGGTGCGACAGGCGGCGGAAGGTTTGGCCGCCGTGGCCGGGAAAGGCGTTTATGAAAGTCTCAACGTGCCGAAGCGGGCAAGTGATGCCCATCTCTTCGAGTAATTCGCGCTTAGCCGCCTGCTCGGGGGTCTCCCCTTTTATGATGCCGCCGCAAGCCGAAATATCCCATACGCCGGGGAAGTGGGCTTTGGTTTTGGGGCGGAGTTGAGCCCAGACCTCGCCCCGGGAGTTAAAGATGAAGATGAGGACGTTCGG
>CAZGZY010000007.1:0-18457 GCA_964530365.1 uncultured Candidatus Saccharimonadales bacterium | reverse complement strand
ACTTTTACCATGATTATTCTCCTCTCATAACTTCGGCGGGGCGAACTTTGGCAATTAGGTAGGCCGGGAGCGCGCTGCCGATGACCGCGATGGCGATGGCGGCGAGCAGCCCGTAAAACAGGATGTCGAGGCCGACAGTGGCTTGGAGGGTCTGGAGGGCCCGGCCGCCGGCGCCCGGAATGCCGCCGATGACGCGGGCGAAACCACGGCCACCGCCGGCGAAGGCGCCGCCCCCACCCGCGGCTCCGGATGAGGCGGCATTGGCGACGAGCAGTTTCAAGATGGGGTTGGCCAGAAGGAAGCCGCCGATGACGCCGAGGATAGCCCCAAGCGTGGTTAGAGTTAGGGCCTCAGCCACGAATTGGCCGACAATCTTGATGTTGGAGGCGCCAATGGCCTTGAGTACGCCAATTTCGCGGCGACGCTCGCGAACGATCATTAGCATGGTGAGGAAGGTGATGACAGAGCCGGCGGCGAGGGCGCCAATGAGGCTGTAGAGCGAGATTGTACTAATGTTTTCCAGCGGTGCGATGGCGCTTGTGGCGCTATCTTGCTGGCTCACTACGTCGGCGGCGTCCCCGAGCTTGGCCTTAATGGCGGACACGGCCGCGGAAACATTGGAAATGTCGTCGACAGTGACCGTGGCAGTGCTGATCTGGCCATCTTGGGCCGACAGCTTTTGCACGGCGGCGAGGGGCATAATAATGCCGGCGTTGGCAAACGTGTTGCCGGCGTCAAAGATGCCCGCGACCGTCACGGTGGCGCCGTCGTAGGTGAAGGTGGAGCCAACTTTGAGACTGTTTTTGGCGGCTAGGCCGGCGCCGATGTCGGCCACGTTGGCAGTGCCGGCGGCGTCGATGGGCGCGCCGGAGGTGAATTTGAGGCTGGTAGCGTTGGCAGAGGCCGCGTCGACCGCGCTCACGCCGGAAACCATGATGGGGATGGAGAAGGCGGGCTGGGGTCCGGAGCCGGCCCCGCCGAAGTCGCCGCCGCCGCGCCGGCGGAACCGGTTGCCCAGGGTCCCGGCGTCGATGGCCGAAACCAGGTTGGTGTCGGTGGCGGGCGCCAGACGGTCATTTAGGCTAGAGGCGACCCGCGTGACGTGCGGCAGAGTTTTTATGGCGTCCATTTGGGCTTGGGTGAGCGGCTCTCCCCCGCCCTCAAATCCGCGGGCGCCGGCCGGAGAAACCGTGATGGTGTTGCCGATGGAGGCTTTGACGCTCTGGATGCGCTGCTGGACGGTCTTGAGCGATAAGAGCATTACCAGGGCGAGCCCCACGCTCAGCGCCAAAATAACCGTGACGCCACCTGTCCGAATGGTGTTGCGGAAGGCGTTGCGAACTCCGCGCGCAATTGTACTCATGTAATTTGCTCCGTTAGCTGGCTTGGGGCCAGTGTAGCGGGGCGCATCTGAGATGATGCTTAGAAGAGGGACCGTGGTTATGTGGGGCGGGCGGCGAATGCCGGAGTGGGGCGGCCGGGAGATGCGGCCCGGTCGATGGGTATGGCGCCAAATCCATGCGGTTGTTTGATGCAGGGGCTAGCGAAGGGGCCAAGGACCGGGCTCGGCGATGGGCGTGATTAGTACGTAAGGTCCAGCCCAGCTTGATTGCACAATTAACTTGATATTTAGGCAAGTTTGTTTTATTATTTAGCCTTCGCCGGAATGACATACACCCATGTCGAAGACGGAGCCCTTTCCAAGTAAAAAGTTCTATTGATGGGAGGCTGTGCATGCTGACCCTCGGGGCAATTGCACTGTCAGCGGGGATCCCGCTGCTGCTGTACAGCTTGTGGCTGCGGCGGACGTCGTGGTTCAAGCTGACAGGAATGCTCATGGTGCTGTTGCTCACAGCCGGTCTGGTGATCGGAGCGGTAGCAACAACCGTCGTTGTGCCCATAGGGTACAACTGGGCCCAGGACAACAAGGCTAGCGACACCGAGCTGTATGACGCCTACGAGGCACACGCCGGCGTAGACCGTGTGCCGTGTTCCCGCGACGGGAACTGCGTCCACACCTACACGTGTGACGTGCTCGACTACGACGTGCCCGATGGGACCGACAGCAATGGCCGGCCTAAGACGCGGCACGTCCACGAAGAGCACCAATGCCCGGAAGCGACAGAGGAAGACACCTTCTACGTCGACACCACCGACAAGACGGTGGGACGGCAGCTGGTCGGCCCCAACCGCTTCCCGGTGGGCTACCGGCCGTACCGCTCCGACTCACACCCGGCTACCATCGCCGGACGAGTGGGCGTTGGCGCGCCGCAGGCTTGGCTCGATGCCAAGGCGCGGATCGCCGTTGGCACACCCGGCCTGGTAGTGGCTCACCACACCTACACCAACTGGATCCTCGCGACCCAGAACAATCTCGGTGTGAGCTACGCGGACTCGGTGAAGAAGTTCCAGCAGTGGAACATCTTGCCGGCTCAGCCCGACTACAACATCCGTTACCCGTACAACGTCACGAAGGTTTATTTCGAGGGCTTGCCCATCGCAAATGAACCGGTGTGGCGGGATCGGGCAAGCCGGTATGCGGCCGCGCTCGGCACCAAGCAGGGCGACTTCCACCTGGTGATCATTAACGACCCAAGCCTCCTGGACTACCCGGGGGCCAGCGTGGAGTACATCAACTCCTTGATTGCCAAGTGGCAGTCGAAAGCGCTGGGCAAGGTCGCACTGAGCAAGAACGGCTTCGTGGTGGTGCTCTACACCACCGACGGACTGACGGTGAAGTGGGCCGCGGCCGGGACAGGTATGCCGAAGGGCAACGAAGAGCTCCTGGCCCAAATCCACTCCCAGCTCCAAGGCAAGCCGCTTGACCCGAATGCGATTCTGGGCAACCCCCAGGTGAGCATCTCGCCCATCGCCGGCAAGCCGGGGCGCTACCACGCCGAGATCCAAACCAGTTACCAGTCCCCGGATTCCCTGGAAGACATGGTGCTGTTTGGCCCGAACGCCTTCGTGCGCCAGTGCATGAATTGCAAAGGCGTGGAAGACGCGCACCAGCTGGGGTACTCGTACCTGAAGACCCAGATAGTGCCCGATGCCGGCCAGGTCAGCGTGATTCTGCTGTTGACCGCGGCGGGCGTCGCGTTCGTGTGGGCGCTCATTATCGGCATCGTCGCTTGGTTCCAGACCAGCCGCTCCCCCGGGAGTGGTGGCTGGCGACTGCAACGCCGAGAGCAACCGCGGTGGTCGATTCTGGTCGGCCGCCGGTAACAGGTAGCCCTTACACCCGTGGCAAGACACTCACCGACAACGAAGGAGCAACAACGTGAACAGTCGTGGCCTCACCGACGAGCGCAGTCCCAGCTCGGATTCGCAGACCAGCCGCAAGCCATGGTACATGCGCCGGCTCCCCATCGTAGGGATCATCACCGGCCTGATCCTGGTCATCTTCGGCGGTGTCGTGGTGAAGGCGTCGATCGACGTCCCTAACCGGCAGATCGCGCTCGAACAAGGCCTCAGCACCAGTTACCTGGACAACCAGGCGGCCTACAACCGCTTCACCAACACCGTCCTCGACCAGTACAACCTGGCCAGCGACAAGGCCGCCAAGATGACGGAGATCATCAAGGCGTCGGTGGTGGGTGGCTCGCAGTTCGGCACGCAGGGTGCCCTGGTGAACGCGCTGTCCCAGTCGTTCCCCGACCTGGCCGGCCTGAACATCTACGACAAGCTGGCCGAAACCATCGCCAGCGGACGGGTGGCCTTCGAGGCGGCCCAAAAGGACTTGTTTGACCGCGTGCGCAGCTACCTGACCTGGCGCGAGCAGTGGCCGAACAGCTGGTTCGTGAACCCGCTGAGCGACACCGACCTGGTGGCCGATGACTTCACCGGCGCCGCCGCGATCCACCAGATGCGGACGCCGGTCATCAGCCAGGCGACGCGCGACGCGTTCCGGACCCACACGGACGGGCCGCTCATCCCGAAGCCGACGCCGACCCACAGCTAGTCGGCACCTAGCAACTCAAGGTCCGACCCTGTACCAACCCGCTCGCTGGAGCGAGGCAACCTAACCACACGAGGTGTGGCCATGGGAGCCTCGCTCCGGCGAGCTTTTTCTTTTTAAAACAAGGATTTCTTCGGTATATATTGCGCGGGCAACTTAACGCGGAAGGTGCTGCCCTTTTCGGGGATACTTTCGACGGTGATGGCCCCCTGGTGGAGGTCGACGATGCGCTTGGCGATGGACAGGCCGAGGCCGTAACCGTTAACCTGCTCTTTGGAGCGGGAGCGGTCGGCGCGGTAGAAGCGGTGGAAAATGTAGGGGATGTCGGAGGCTTTGATGCCAACCCCAGAATCGACCACGCTCAGCCGCACCGCGGCGGCGGCCGGTTCGCTGAGGAGTTTGACGGTGGAACCGATGGGACTGTATTTGATGGCGTTGTCGAGCAGCACGGCGACGAGCTCGACTAGGCTGGAGCGGTCGCCGTCGATGGTTTCGGCGCCGGCCTTGACCTCCATTTGGATCTTGCGCTCGGCGATGCGGCCCTGGAAGCGGTCGATGGCTTCTTCGAACAGTTCGCTAGCCGGCACCGCTTCGACGGCCGCCGGGTCGAGGCCGCCCTCGAAGCGCGCCAGGCGCAAGAGGCCAGCGGATAGGGCTTCGAGCTTGGCAATCTCTTCGAGGTTACTCGCCAGCAACCCGCGCGCGTCTTCGGCGCTGAGATGCTTTTCGCGCAGCGCCACCTCGATTTCGGAGCGCATCACGGTGAGCGGGGTGCGCAGCTCGTGCGACGCGTCGGCCGTGAACCGGCCCTGCGCCTCCAAGGAATCCTGGATGGGGCGCAGCGTGCGGCGGGCTAGAAAATACGACAACCCACCCCCCACCAGCAGCGTCGCTAGGTTGAGCGCGCCGAGGCGGATGAGCAGTGTGCTGTTGAACTTGTCGAGCTGGTCATCGAGCGCCGTGAGGTAGGCCGTGCGGCGGGGCTCCAGCGCCGGCGGCAGCGGCAGCCGGGTGATGGCCTCGCGCTGGCGGTTGATGCCGGTGGTGATTTGGTCGGACGACACCCGGTACAGCGCCCAGCTAAATAGCAAGCTGAGCACCATAATGATGCCCAGATACCAGAGTGTGAGCTTGAAGGCGGCGGACTGAATTAGTCTCATTAAATTACCATGAGGACGGACCTCTTAACTTTCGATGCCGAGCTTATAACCGAAGCCGCGGACGGTATGGATGAGTTCGGGCCCGCGAAACGGCTTTTCGATCTTCCCCCGCAAGTACCCAATATACACCTCGAGCGTGTTCGGCAAAATGTCGGCGTCGTAGTCCCAGACGTGGCTGATGATGTTGGCCTTGGACAGGATGCGGTTTTGGTTGCGCATGAGGTATTCAAGGAGGGCATATTCACGTTGGGAGAGCTGGAGCTTGCGGCCAGCGCGTTTCACCTCGTAATTCTCGGTATCGAGCGACAGGTCGTCTAAGGTGAGCACGTTACCGACGTGGTCCTGAGGGCGGCGCAGCAGGGCGCGAATGCGGGCCAGGAGCTCCTCGAAGGCAAACGGCTTCACGAGGTAATCGTCGGCGCCGGCATTGAGGCCGCCCACGCGGTCGGCGATTTTGTCTTTGGCAGTGAGCATCAGGATGGGGGTGCGGATGTTCTGTGCGCGGACCTCGCGGCAGATGTCGGTGCCGTCGAGCAGCCCTGGCAGCATGCGGTCGAGGATGATGACGTCGTACTCGTCGGTGAGGGCGGAGCTGAGGCCTTCGTCGCCGTCGTAGGCCACATCGACCGCGTAGGACTCCTGCTCGAGACCGCGCTTGATAGCCGCGGCGATCTTGTGTTCGTCTTCGACAACTAGAATTCTCATGGCGCTATCTTATCTCGGATCGGCTGAGAATGCGCTGAATTGAGGCGGTGTGGTGGCGTCGCTCCGTAATGTTAGGCTGTGCCCCACCTCGCTGCCCACTGCCGGCTTTAGGCTTCGTCGCTCTCGAGCAGCTCCTTGATGGGCCCCAGGTAATACTCACGCCAACCGTCGGCCAGGTCGTCGTGTTCGGCCTCGGGAAAGCCTTCGTGGTGCAGGTGGACGGTGGTGTGGCCGGCGTGCTCCACCAGCTCAAACACCACGCGCGAGGGCTTCGGCCACTGGCCGCTGTACCAGTCTTGTTCGAGCAGGCCGGGCGCTGCCACCTTGGTGTTGGCGCCGTGGATATCCCCGCCCCAGAGGCTGAATTCGGCGCCGGCCGCCTCGGTCATTTCAACCGGGCCGCCGCCCCATTGCTCGATGCGCTTGGGGTCCACAAGACACCGCCAGACCTCGGTTATGGGGGCGGCAATGACGTAGGTTTGGGTGATGCTCTTCATGTACCCACTATACCGCACCGCCCGTAATCATTGACCCCCTGGGCCCGCCTCGCTATAATCTGCGAGTACCTACGTGATCCGGAGTAGCTCAGTGGTAGAGCAGTTCGCTGTTAACGAATTGGTCGTCGGTTCGAGCCCGACCTCCGGAGCCAGGAATTATTGTGCAAAAAGAGGCTTTATGAAGCCTCTTTTTGGTATCTATTGCGATAGTTGTATGATCAACTTATGACGCATCGCGATATTCTCAAGCCGTTTGGCGGCATCAGTAAGGAAGATGTGGGGACGGTAGGGGGAAAAGGCGCCTCTCTAGGAGAACTCAGCTCCATTGGCATTGCTGTTCCGCCAGGTTTTGTGATCTTGGCGGGGTTATCCCGACGCTATCGTTCAACCGGTCTGCCCCAGACGGTGGGCCAGGAGATTCTTGCGGCGTTTGACACGCTCGGCTCTACCAGGGTGGCCGTGCGGTCGTCGGCCCTGGTTGAGGATTCGGCTGATGCATCTTGGGCAGGCCAGTTCGAGAGTTTCTTAAACGTAGATAGGGACCATTTGCTGGAATCGATCAAACTGTGCTGGGAGTCTGCCCACAGCAGTCGGGTCTTGGCTTATGCCGGCCGGCAAGCAAAGAAGGATCACCGAGCGGTGGCGGTTGTAATTCAAGCAATGGTTGACAGCGAAAGTTCGGGTGTACTGTTTACTGCTAATCCCCTCACTGGCAATGCTGCCGAGCTGGTAATTGAGGCCAGCTATGGGCTGGGCGAGATGGTGGTCCAGGGTAAGGTGTCGCCAGATCATTACACCTTGAACAAAAAGAGCCTGCAATTTCTTAGCCGTGACATTAAGCGCAAGAATATCCAACTGGTATTTCGACACGGTAGGAATGCTGAGGTTCCGGTCCAAGCCGCGCTCGCAACTAAGCCCGCCATATCGGATGCGGTGGTGGAGCGATTGGCCAGGCTTGGTGTCGAGATTGAGGCTCATTATGGTGCGCCCCAAGACATAGAATGGGCCGTTCAAGGGGACAAGCTTTACATTCTTCAGGCTCGTCCGATTACTACACTTGGCTCGCGCGAAGCCGTTACGGAGACTGCCGAGATTCCAGTGCTAATGGGTCTTGGTGCGGCGCCAGGAGTTGCATATGGCAAGGTCCGGATCATTGTGTCGGCGGCCGGCCTGTCGCGGGCCCGAGAAGGCGAGGTGCTGGTGGCGCCACGGACGACCCCCGAGTTCACGGAGGCCTTCGGTAAAATGAGAGCCGTCGTTACCAACACTGGCGGTATGGCCTCTCACGCGGCTATTGTATCGCGCGAGCTCGATATCCCGGCGGTGGTGGGGACATTAGATGCCACCAGCAAGCTTAAAACTGGAGACTTGGTAACCGTTGATGGCTACAGCGGTAAGGTATATTCGGGCCGGGTCAAGATAGCGGTCAGTAACGAACAGCCAGAACCGGATCACGTCACCCCGAGTACCGGCAACGATGTAGACGATATGGTTAATTCACTGGTTTCCGACCCTATGGACACGCGAGAGTTCTGGCCGCTCGCACCCGGTTCGCTGATGTCCTATTTTGACGTCGACCAGGCAATCGACATGTATAAGAAAATCGGGCTGCTGCTGAGGGATGGCTGGGACTTTGAGCGGGTCGCAGCGCTGTTTAAGCGAGCGCAGTTGGTCCGTTACTTTATCGTCAACTCGGGGCTGGTGGGCATAAAGGTGGCTCGTGGCTTACAGATCGCTCCGCTTACCGTCCATGACCAGGTGCAATTTGCCGACTGGCTTACTCAAATCCTGAAAGCTTTCCAGGCAGCCGACCCGTTTAACCTTCAGGGCAAGAATGCGGCATGGTCCGATGCAATGGCGACGGACTTTGCTAAGTCGCATGCCTGGCATACCGCCGATGATGAGGCCCGAGAGTGTTTGAATTTGGCTGCCGTTCAGCTTTTTACGCTTAATTGGTCATTTTATGGCGACTACTACGGACCGATAGGGCTCGCCATGCACGGTGCTTATCCGCTTGGACATGACAGGACTTTGCTTGTTAGAGAGTATTTCCGTGCTCCAACTGAGATTTGGGATTTAGGTCGTCAACTGCCTTACGACCATTTGATAATCGCCCAGCAATACGAGGATGTTGCACTATACGTCAACTATTCAAACCGCTTGCTGAATAAAAAGCCGGTGTCAAAGCACAATGTTTCTTACCTGATTCTCAAGGATGGCAAGGAGATTGACTTGAGGGAGCTGCGCCAGATTTTGGTGATGGTTTCAGATATTACTAAGCGTCAAACTGCGTACGTTGAGGGCCTACCGGATATGGACAAGGTGCGTAAATGGGCGCAAATGGCCTATTACGCACACAAAGACTTCTACCTCCACTTTGGCAAGCAATGGTATGACAGGGAGGCCGTGGAGTCGATGATCAACAAGTTTGGCGATCGGTTTTTGGTAGACCAAAAGCTGGCTAAGCCACAGAATCGTCCGATCGAGTACCGGAAGATGCTATGGGACCCACGCAATGACTATTACCCCGGAAAAGAGCCGGAATAGTTCTAGCATCCCCTCACGACCCGGAGCCAGGAATTATTCACGGGAGAAGACTCGGCATTAGCGGGCCTTCTTTTGTTTTTGGCTTACTTTGCGGCGGGCTTGAGCCCTACATAGCCAACCCAACGATCAACTTATGTTAAGCTCCTAGTATATATTTAAGGTTGTTATGAACTTCGCAAAGCCCCATATGAAACGTTGGTTTATCTACGGAATTGTCGCGTCACTGCTCGCTAGTGCCTGTATGGGAATCTTGGTAATAATTCAGGGTAGCTTCGATTTAATAGATTGGAAGATACTAGGCACCACCCTCACAGTTGGGCTATTTAGCATTACAAGTCTGGCCAGTTTGAGGACGCTCGAATCCGAGAGCGCTCCTGAACGGAGCTTCTCGAAGATTAGTGTGCTGATGTCGATGGCGGCTTTTGCCCTCATATCGGTTCTGATTTGGATGGACTGGCAAGATAGCAGCGAGGGGCTATGGAAAGGCGCCTG
This sequence comes from uncultured Candidatus Saccharimonadales bacterium, assembly GCA_964530365.1. Lineage (GTDB taxonomy): Bacteria > Patescibacteriota > Saccharimonadia > UBA4664 > UBA4664 > CAZGZY01. The sequence goes on along the minus strand of CAZGZY010000007.1, from coordinate 9,098 downwards.
GGCACTGCCTGTGCTCGCTATATCATCGGCGCATGCTTGTTTATTGCTGCCTCTGATGAAACGAAGCAAGAATTTGCGAGCGATAACCGTATCTACGATTGCATTTATTGCGATTGTGGCGGGTTTGCTTATTTACTTGGTTCTGCGAGATTGGGATAACGAGCTTGGCGATCAGTATTATCGCGCACTGGGTGTGTTTGCCATTCTTGATGTTCTAGGAACCATTGTTGCGCCAATTACGGCTAAGTTCTTGGCCCCCGCCGCTGGAGCTCCTCAGCAAACATCTGCTTCAGATTTGACAACTCCGAATTCTACCGACTCAAGCCAGACTTAGCCGTCGTATCAAGTCCTTGAGGTAGCTGCTGCTTACCTGATACTCAAATGACAGGCTCCTAATTGAATCATGGATGGGGAGCCAGGAATTATTCACGGGAGCGGAAAAGACGGCCGAAAGCTGTTCAATGCCCCAAGCGATCAATAATGCTTATGCTATAGTGAGGCTTGAACTAGGGGTTAGGAGTACTTGAAGCAATTAGCAAACCTCGGCGCGGTATTTGCCCTGGCTTTTGCTATGCTCGCGACAATTGCTATAAACATCCCGGAGGTGGCCGACGCCGCTAGCTCGCCCGCCTATAGCTACACCAAGGATTTCGACACCACAAACGGCAATGTAGTCTCAATCGCCACCGCGACCGACAGAAATGGAGGTGTGTACGTAACGGGCTTTTTCGCGGGAACCGTGATATTTGGCCCCGGCGGGTCGGATATCGTCAATGCCGGCAACAACAGCAATGTAAGCGCCTTCATTACTAAATACGGCCCGGGCGGCGTATACGACTGGACCAAGACGTTTGACGCGTCTGCCGTGGGGTCTCTGGCAGTCGCCCACAGTATCGCGACTGATAGCAGCGGCAACGTTTATGCGAGCGGTTATTTTGGCGGGGCCGTGGTATTCGATGGGCCTGGTGGGTCGGACAGCCACAACTTTCCGAATAATGCCTCATTTTTAACCAAGTTCAATGCCGACGGCAGTTACGGGTGGACCAAAGTCACCGATACCACAAACGGGGACACCATGGCCAACGCGGTTGCTACCGATGCTTCCGGCAACGTCTTTGTGGGCGGCGCCTCCGAGGGTTTAATTACCTTCGATGGGCCCGGCGGGACCGATAGCCAGAGTTCGCCTAACATGACAGGCTACCTCACCAAATATAATGCCAACGGGAGCTATGGGTGGACGAAGGAATTTAACACGTCGGCTGGTAGCGCGGGCGTTTTGGCCATAGCGACGGACACTAGCGGCGACATTTACGCCGCCGGCAATTTCCAGGGCACAACAGATTTTGATAGCCTGGGCGGAACGGGTAGCGAGAGTAGTGCCAATGGTAGCTTGTTTGTGACGAAGCTTGGCGCCGGTGGCGGCTATGACTGGACCAAGATAAGCGACACAACGGCCGGCGGGTCCAATTCGCTGGCTAGCGGGGTGGCAGTTGACACCACCGGGAGTGTTTATGTGACCGGGTCGTTTAACGGAACGGTTATGTTTGATGGCGCCGGGCATACAGATAGCAAAACAAGCGCAAACAGCTCGGCCTTCCTAACCAAGTTTGGCGCCAGCGGGACCTACGGTTGGACAAAATACTTTGATACGTCGCAAGGCAGTGACTATGGCGGCGGCGTAGCGGTGGACCCCGCCGGTGGGGTCTACCTTCTAACCGGGATTGACGCCACGGTGACATTCGACGGACCCGGAGGGACAGATACGGTGACGAGCCCACCCGGCAATTTCGATGGGGCTATAACGAAATACGCCTCTGACGGCAGTTACATGTGGACCAAAGCGTTCGATACTACTAATGGCGATGCAGTATACGGGGACGGAAACACGTATGGCATCGCCACCGACACGTTGGGCAACTTATACGCGACCGGATACTTCACCGGCACTGTAGCATTCGACGGTTTTGGCGGGACAGACCTGCTAACTGCCGAGAGTGGTAACGTGGACTCATTCCTGACCAGCTACTTGGCGTTTGTGCCCCCGCCGGTTGCCGCCAGCCATACCCCGGTTGTTATTGGTGGTTCGGGCAAGGCCGTTAAGGTTTTTATTGGGGCGACCGGCGACCTTGACCAAACTTTAATGGCAATTGTTTCCGGCCTGCCGCCCGAAGTTGCTTATGCTTCCCCGGACGCCACCCCCGGCAAGGGCGATGCCGCCGCGCCGACTCCGCCCAGCCGCTTCCTCCAAGCAAAGGCCGTTGTAATTATCCTGGTACTGGCCGTTATTGCCCTCGTGGGTTACGCCAGGCTCAAACGAAGACCTGCCGGGCTTAACCGCACATAGCGCGAGACAGGCGACCTAACCAAGACTAAATGAGCACTAATCCCAGTGCCGAGAATCGGTGCGGGCCAAACTATCCTGTAGCGACCCGCAAACTAACCTACTATGATGACTGTATGAGCGACCCCCAACCTACCCCCGAACCAAAGAACACTGTCACGCTGACCGCCTCGGGTGGTCGCGTCGGGCCGGGACCCGGGCTGTCAGCCGATGCGCGTATGGCTATTTTGGGTGTTGTTTATGGGCTGGGTGGCGGTATCACCGGCCTTAGTTTAGCCGCCTTGTACCTGCTACTGCACCCTGACCCGGCCGGCGGGGTTGTCGGGGCGCTGTTTGATCTGGCATTTATCGTGGCGCCGGCTACGCTTGGTGGTATGGCCGGTGGCGCTTTTGTGGCGGTGCGGTTCTTGCAAGGGTTGAACCTCGCCGCGTCCATAGGCTTGTGCTTGTTAATGACGGGAACGGCCATGGGCGTCGATTACGCCGTGCAACAGCATCTAGTTGCCCAAGACCGGGCCTCAATTGCCCGCAGCCACGCTGCGTCGCTTCAGCAAATTTGCGACCCTACCAAGCTTCCTCCTGTGGCAGACAGCGGCACCGTCATTCGTATTAACAAAAGCCAACAGCTCATTGCCTACCGGTACAGTGGCGGTGGCGGGAATTCTCGGGCCTACTGCCATGACCTAAAGATTACCTTCGGAGCCGGGAGTAGCTATCCGGGTTTTACGGTCCCGCTTAGCCTGTTGGCCCCCGGCGACCAAATAGCCATTACCTACACCTCGCATATCACGGTGCTGGAGCCCGGTGATGCCGATTCGGCTGACCGCATCATGGCGGCGAACATCACGCTTCAGCATGGCGTTTGCCCGTTTGATACTACCCTGCCTCCCCCGGACCGCTCCATTTTTGAGGCGGTGCCATTGGGTGGCATCAAGGCTATCGCCGCCACTGTCGGCAAGCTCAAGACTCCCCTTTACGGCTATTATTACAACGCTTCTGACCCCAGCCCTTACGGTTTGGTCTGTAACAATACCAAATTAACCGATGCCCAGGGCCGACCAGCGCCTATCAGCGCTTTTATAGCGGGAGAACCCGTCACCGTTGTCATTGACCGTGGCCTAATTGAGTCTATGACACTCACGCGGTAACCAAGGTGATATGGTAGGTCTATGAAGAAAACTCTGCTGGCAGTTATCATTGGCTCGGCCCTAGGGGTTATTGGGGCAAAAGTATTGTTTGTTGGCTCTGGCCTGAGCCTGCTGGTTTGGGGCGCGGCCGGTCTCGCGATTGGCTGGATGCTGGCGGTGTCGGCTCGGGAGGCAGCCGGGCTGGGGGCGAGCTACGGATTTGCGCTGGCGTTCGTGTTTATGCTGGCCGGGTACAATGGGGCCGACCCCGTGGCCGGCAAATTCGGCTTCTTCGCGGTACTGGGCATCGTGGGGGCAATTTGCGGTCTGGCGGCGGCACTGGTGGGTTTGGGGATGAAGGTGCTGTGGGGGAAATGGCATTAATTACATTTGGGGTGGGCCTGATAGCATTCATCTTTAACCTGCCTTGGACGATCATCGGTCTGATAGGAGCGGCGCTTTCTGGGGCTTACCGAGTGAGGCTTTCGCGCCGGCCGCTGGCGATCATCTTTAAGGTGAGGAGCCTGTGGTGGTACAGGTGGCTCCCCGGAAAGCAAGGGACGAGGGCAATTACCAATGGCCACGTGATCCAGCTTGGACCGTTGGAGCTGGAGAGAGATCTGGAGCACGAACTAATCCACGTGGAGCAAGCGGAGCGGGAGCCGTTTATTTATCCGTTTCTGTACGTCCTTGAGTCTTGGAGGCACGGCTATCGCCAAAATCGGTATGAGGACGAGGCCTACTCACGAGCAGGCAATGTGTATAAGTTGGGCGGTAAAGTAGACCATACGACATGAATTTTACGAACCTAACACTGTTTGCCCTGCTTTGGCTGGCAATTATCTATCTTCTGAATTCAATTATCGCTCGAAAATGGAAGAGGATTGAGCCGAAGCAGGCTTTAATGTACTTCTTCACCGTTGCGTTGATAGGAATCTTCGGGGAAATATTTCTTGATACGGTCTACAACTACTTCGTTGGGCAGCCGCTGTGGCGCTATAACATTCTGCCTATTCATGCCGCTTATACGTCGTCGTTCGCGATCATAACCTGGGGCTTATATGGCTTTCATTTGTATCTCCTCCACGGGAGCCTGGGCAAGTGGTCGATTAACAAAACCCGGCATTTAGTGCTGATCTTTAGTTTCGAGGCCCTCGTGCTGGAGGCTTTGCTGACGATAAGCGCCAAGCTACTGCTCGGCGAGTTTATGTATTATTACCTGCCCGGTGATTTGTGGCACGTTTCATCGTTTCAGAATTTGCCGTTTTATCTAATATGCGGGTTCGTGGTTTTGGGGACGCTCAAACGATTCCGGGCTGACCCCATATTCTTCTCGGCCATGAGCGCAGCTTTGTTGGCGGTGGCGGTGTTTCTTATCTGACGTCCACTACTGATTACGGGGACAGGAATTATTTACAGGGCAGAGTTGAACCTGAGATGGGTTTGGTATACTTGTGCTCAAATGAACCTGCCACTTTTAGCCTACCCCGCCATTTTAGCGACGATTGTTTCTGTCATTGGGCTAACCCGGCTCGCGGCCAGGCGCTATGACCCCGCCAACCCGCGCACTTTGAGCGAGATGGCCACCTTATCGGCTCGCAGCATGCTGGTATTTCGGCTCATCCTCTACCCGTGCTCGCTGCTTTTTGGCGTAACTATCCTGCTTTTCATCGCGCCCAGGAGCTCTCAATCCCTGCTGGTGGGCGTGGCTGGCTCAAGCATGTGCGTAAGCGAAATGATTCTAGCAGCCATCCCGGCAGCTGGAAAACAGCAAAAGCGATTACACAATGTTTTTGGCTATATCATGGGGGCTTCGATGTTTGCGCTGGTGGTGCTTTTTGCGGGGTTGCTCCACGGCCTACCCGACGTGGCGGAAAAGGTCATCCTCGTGAGTATGACCGTGCTTTTTGCGGCTATGATATTAGATAGAAAGCGCTTTATTTTCTTTGAGCTGCCCTATATATACTTGTCGCATATAAGCATTGTGGTGATGGCCTTGGGCATGGTGTCGGCCACTTGAGGCTCAAGAGTTCCGCTTCTGATTGAATGATGGCGCTTGGATAAGTAGGAAACCGATATGGGAAAGACGCGCGAGGAGCAGTTGGTGCTAGCGAGAGAAGTTGATGAGGCTAAAACGAAGGTTACGATCGGTGCGAAATATATGCACTATAAAGGTCCCGATAAGGTGTACGAGGTGACCGGCCTCGGATTTCTGGAGGCAACTAATGAGCTATGCGTGATATATGTGGCCCAATATGGCGAGCGTTTGACGTTTTTGCGGCCGCTGAGCGTCTGGCTTGCGCAGGTGGAGCGGGAAGGCAAGGTTGTGCCGCGGTTTACCAAGATTTAAGCGTATACTGCTTATGCTATGAAACGTTCTTCCCAACGCGGCTTTGCTCTGATTTTTGAGCTTATTTTGGTTGTGGTGGTGTTGGGTGTGGTGGGTTTGGCGTGGATGCGGTTCCATAAATCGGCGACGGGCAGAAAACTGCAGCTGGCGAATGTTAGCAACCCCAGCGACAACCCATATAGCCGCGAGTTTAGTAAGGGCAAATGCCAGGGTAAAGGTACGGTGGAGTTCACCCATCTGCCGATGAATATTGGCGATATTGGGCCAATTTACCCGTATGGCGGCATGACTGACGCGCATGTAGTGCCGATTTCGCACGGGTATATCTACCCGGTGGTGGCTAATTCGGCACGCGACAGCTACCCGGTGTATGCGATTGCTGACGGCTACATTGTGAACATTGGCCACCGGAGCCAGTTTGTGGGCGATGGGCACGCGGGGCAGGCGTCCGACGAATACCAGCTGACCTTCGAGCACAGCTGCACGTTTTATAGCTATTTCGACCTCTTGACGTCGCTAACGCCGGATTTGGCGTCGAAGGTGAGCAAGAGCGACGGCTTTGACAACCAGAGTGTGCGTATCCCGGTGAAGGCTGGCCAGTTGCTGGGCCGGGTGGGCGGACAATCGGTGGATTTTGGGGTATGGAACTTTGAGAAACCGGCCGCCGGGTTCGTGAATCCGCAAAGCTATGTGGGCGACGAGGAACGGTTTTATTTGGACGACATGTTCGCGCATTTTACGCCGGCGCTGAAGGCCCAGCTTTTGGGCCGCGACGTGCGGGTGGCCGAGCCGAGGTCCGGCAAAGTCGACTACGACATCGACGGCAAGCTGGTGGGCAATTGGTTCCAGGAGGGCACGGGTGGATTCGCCGGGCCGCCGGAGCAGCAAGGTAAGGGAAACACCCGGTACTGGGACGGCCATTTGACCATCGCCTACGACAACGTCGACCCGACGCAGATTCGGCTGTCGATCGGTAACTGGGGCGGGCAGGCGGCGCAGTTTGGGTTTGTGGGCAACACACCCGACCCGGCTACGATTGGCCCGGCCAGCGGACTGCTGAAGCTTGAGCTGCAAAAACCCGGCAATGGGCACGAGGTCACGAACGGCGTACGCGAAGTGCAAGGCACGGTGCTCCTGCAAATGACCGAGTCGCGCAAGCTGAAGCTAGAGGAGTTTCCGGGCAAAGCGGTGGGTGACGTGTCTGGCTTTACCTCGGCCGCCCGAATTTACGTGCGGTAAAATGGTGCTATGAACGAGAAGTTTTCAGCCACAATCCGCCCGGTCCGCGAGGACGATCTGGATTCGATCAAATTGATCCTGGAGGAATGGATGCGCGACGAGCAGTCGGGCGAACGATTGGCGGATGATATCTCGCACACTTTAGCGGATATGGCGGCCAGTATCGCGGGGGACACGCGGCGGGAGTATGTGGTGGCTCAGCTACCAGACGGAAGCGTGATTGGCGTGATGGGAATGGCGGATGAGGGTATAGACCCGACGCTGTTCGCGCCTTCGGATAAACCGGTGGAGCTGCTGAGCGCGTATGTTGAGCGCAGCCATCGCGGGACTGGAGTAGGACGCGCGCTGGCCGATGAACTCGAGGCTATGGCGACGGACCTGGGCTACACCCGGCTGATCGTAGTGAGCGGCTCGCGTAATCGCGAGACGGGCTACGCGTTCTGGAACAAACGATACGGTAAACCGGCGCGATACGATGAGGATTTTTACGGCGAGGGGCAGGAGCGGGTCGTGTGGACGAAGGAGCTTTCTACCAGACACCTAGCAAGCGGGTGACGGCGAGGCCAAATGCCAAGAACACGATGCCGGCTACCTGGAGGCCAGGGCCATGGCCGGCCCCCGGCAGGCGGCCGGCGCGGATGGCAATGTCTGCCGCGAGGTAGCGTTGGTAGCCCGTGACGGCAACTAGCGCGCCGGACAGAATTACGATGAGGCCGAGGCTAGTTTGGGCGAGGGTCTTGGCACCAATTTGCGTAAAAGCCAGACCGCCGGCCATGAGGGCCAGCGCGGTACGCACCCAAGCGAGCAGGGTCCGTTCGTTGGCGAGGAGGAAGCGCGTATCGGGGTCGAGCATGTGGGCGGGTCGGTCGGAGGTGGCCATAGAACTTGATTATATCTGATACGGCCCCCTTTGGCACGGCGGCTATGGTTTGAATTCACGCAGGGTGCGCTCGAATTCGCTATAGACATGGCGCATGCCGAGGAGCCGCGGGTCGGAAGGGCGAATGGCCAGTCCGCGATCGGCTAGCTTGATGCCCCGGAGCATTTGCTGGAGGCGGGCCTCAACGATGTATTGCCAGCAGTTTTCTTCGACTTCGTAGTAGTGGCGGCGGCTGCCGGAGCGGGCGCTGCGTTTGATGAAACTAATGCTCTGCAAGAAGGTGGTGGCCGCGCTGACCGAGCCACTGGAGAGTGCCAGTTGCAGCTGAATCTGGGCGGCGGTTTGCTGATGAGGCTCGCAGATGAGCAACAGCCCGAGCACGCGCCCCACGCTGCGGGGCAGGCCGCCCTCCGTGATGAGGGCGCCGAGGTCTTCGATGAACGCGAGGGCCTGGGGGCTGAGCGTGGGGGCGGTGGCCATTTACTCGTTCGCCAGGTCGCGGCGGTTAAACGCGACGGCGCCGATGACGGCCAGGGCAGCCCCGAGGCCCATGAGCACCCAAGCGGCGGCCCATTTGGGGCCTGCGGCCGGGGCAAAGGCGATGTGGTTGAAAACGGAGGTGTCGAGCAGCCAGTGGTTAATGTTGGTACCGGAGCCGAGCAGCTCAATGAGGAACGACCAGGATATCATGCCGTAGGTAATGATATTGGTGAACCGTGGCAGTACACCGAAGGCGAAAATGCCGACCCCGAGCGTGAAAATGGCTGCCGGTATGGTGTTAATGCCCGCCAGCAACAGGTCGTGGAACGAGACGATGTGGTCTGCAAGCACGCTCCCCCAGGTGATGCCGGCTGAGAGTAGGGCTGCACCCAGCACGGTGGCCACAATAATGCCGATGCGACCCCAGAGCCAGCGTTGGCGCGAGACGGGGCGGACCAGCAAGTTGTCCAGATAGCCCGTGGCCTCCTCTGTGCGCATGGAGCCGACGGCGCTGGCGACATAAGCCATGACGACCAAGATGAACATGAAGAAGGCCATGCCGAGGAAGGCTTTGGCCCCGGCGGACGAGGCGGAAGCTTTGGAGAAGCGGTCGAGAAATTGCTGGGCGCTATCGGAGCCGGTAAAGACTTTGGAGGCAGTACTAGTGAGGGCGCCGAAGAA
>CAZGZY010000006.1:0-19373 GCA_964530365.1 uncultured Candidatus Saccharimonadales bacterium | reverse complement strand
ATCCGCCGCACCTACGGCCTAGCCATCGGCGACCGCACGGCCGAAATCATCAAAATCCAGCTCGGCACAGCGCTTATGCTCACCCGCGACAAAACCATGGAAATCCGCGGCCGCGACATCGTGGCGGGGCTGCCCAAAACCATCACTATTCGCGCCAACGAGATCACCGGCGCCCTCACCGACGAGCTCGAAAAAATCATTCAGGCCATTCGCGTCGTGCTCGAGCAAACCCCACCCGAACTCTCCAGCGACATCATCGACCGCGGCATGGTGCTCACCGGCGGGGGAGCACTCCTGCAAAACCTCGACAAAATGCTCACGCAAGTTACCGGCGTACCGTGCGTGGTGGCCGAAGAACCGCTGCTGTGCGTCGCCCGTGGCACCGGCATCGCTCTAGATAAACTCGAAGAGTACAAGAGCAGTTTGGTAGCCGTTAAGTAGAGGGGGATTAAATGCACACTCTTATCATCGGCGGAAGCCACGGCATCGGATGGGAGCTAGCCAATCTATATGCGCAGCCCCAAGACACAGTCACCATTACCGGCCGGACTGCGCCAAGCCCCTTGGCACCCAACATCATTTTCTATCCGCTCGACCTATCCGCGAACGATTACGCTAATAATATTCGCCAATGTATCACTAAGCTCGCACCCATCGACCGCCTCGTTTACGCGGCCGGGTATTACCAAGAAGGTAGCATAACCGACCTTACCGAAGCGCAAATCCAAGCAATGATCCAAGTTTGCGGCAGCGGCTTTATCCTCGCCAGCCGAGCAATTTTATTACAGCAGAAAGAACTAGCCGAATGCATCGTCATTACATCAAGCAGCCAGTGGATTCCCCGCCAGCTAGAGCCAATTTACAACTTCGCCAAAGCCGGCGTAGCTCATTTCGCTCAGGCCCTATCGCTCGACACCCGCATTGGTAAACTACTCGTTGCCGGCCCTACGGGCACCAAAACCGCCTTTCATGCCAATCGTAAGATCGATATGTCTACCTACCATGAGCCCAAATGGGTTGCCCAAACGATTGCTACTGAAGCCGCCGGGAACTACCGGTATAAGTTCATTAAGGTTCTGCGCGACCCTGCCCGAGTAGAAACAGTAGAAGTCCACTAAGACCAAGGTATTCTAAGCCGACACCCAATGTCCCCGCCCGACCCAGCACTCCTGAAGCAACTATAGCGAAATTGGGTAATGTTTGGTGTTTTTCTCCCCTCAATTCAGACAAAGATTACCCAATTTCGCTATAGTCGCCCTGCGACAACGAAGCAGAAGGCGCATCCAAACCTGACCAAAAACCACCATTGCCGTATACTGTTAAGACATGCCAAAGGCTAAAACCATCGTTATTATTGCCCGACAGGGCGCTTGGCAACAAGCGCTGGAAACAGGCGAGTACGTGCAGTCAACCGTTGATTCAACGCTAGCGGAGGTTGGCTTCATCCATTGCTCATTTCCCGACCAAACCCTAGAGATTGCCAACCGAAGAAATGACAAAGGTGAGTTTGTAGCGCCCCCTGAATTACAAAATACCCACCACGCGCATAGCAAGTGACGGCACAATCCACTCCGCCTAACTCCTGTATAATCATTCCATGACTAACCCAAAAATTACGGCCGGCATTCAAAGCGGGCTGCTTGTCCTCGTCGCGCTGATGCCGTTCCACGCTTTCTTGAGCGTTTGGCTTGGCAGTATTACCCATCACCAAGCCATAATCCAGGCCTGGAAAGAGGTGCTGCTGCTAGTTTTATCCGCACTCGGGGCCACGCTCATACTCCGCGACGACGAAGCCCGCGGCCGCCTCCGCCGCTGGGCAGTGGTGCTCATTGGCGCGTTCGCGGCCCTGGCCCTCATCGTCACCATCGCCACGCGCCCATCACTCACCGCCATCGCGTTCGGGGCCAAGACCGACCTCGAGTTCTTCGTGGCCTTCATTTTAGCCATTATCGTCGCCAGCCCGAAGTTCACCCGCCACCTCATTTGGGCACTCATTATCCCGGCTGGTTTAGTGATAGCTTTCGGACTGCTGCAAATAACCGTCCTACCTGCCAATTTTCTAACTCACTTCGGCTACGGGCCAACCACCATTGTGCCCTACCAAATACTAGACCCAGTCGTTAGAACCCTGCGCTTTGGCTCGACCCTCGGCGGGCCCAACCAGCTTGGCACGTACCTCATTCTCCCGCTTGCCCTAGTCGGCATACTCGCGTTCCGGCGTCGTCGCTGGTGGGGGCTCGTGCTCGTCGCCGGCGGCATTTTCGTCATGGTCCACACCTACTCGCGCTCAGCCTGGGCCGGGGCAGGGGTTGCCGCCGTCACCGTCCTCCTCGCGCTCTCACCAGCGCGCTCGCGGGCCTGGCTCGTCGCCGGGTTGGCCGGTGTCGGGCTTATCGGCGTCTGGGTCGCCGACCGCCTCGTGGGCAGCAGTAGCAACTGGCAATACTACCTACTCCACTCCAACGCGTTGTGGCACGACAAACGCGGCTCAGACTTCGAGCATTTGCGGTCCCTCCAAGCCGGCCTGTCGGCGAGTCTGGCGGCCCCGTTTGGGCATGGCCTCGGTACCGCCGGCCCCGCCACCTTCCATGCCGGCACTACGGTCATCATCGAAAATAACTACTTGCAGGTTGCCTACGAAACCGGCCTAGCCGGTGCCGCGCTGTTCATTGCGGCGGTCATTGCCGTCGCGCTGGAGCTGGCCCGCGCCGCCCGCCACAACGACCTCGCCGGCGCCGCGCTAGCTGCCATCATCGGCATCAGCGCCACAGCGCTCGTGTTGCCGGCCTGGGCCGACTCCACCACCGCCCTCACCGTCTGGACGGCCGCCGGCGCGGCCATCGGGCTGGGCGCCGCTGGAGGTAGCCGTGTCTAAGCAAACGACCTACGACAAACTCGACCTGCTGGGGGTAGACATCGACGCTATCTCCAACACCGAAGCCATCGACTACATTGTGACCCGCGCCGCCACCGACCTCCCAGCCTGTTACGTCGTCAAACCCTACGTCGAGTTCCTCGACCGGGCTTACCGCGACCCGGCCCTGCGCGACGTGCTGGATGGCGCCGAGCTAGCGTTGCCGGACGGTGTCGCCCTCACCTGGGCGGCGGCGTACTTATATGCCGGCAAACGCTCGTTTTGGCGCTTCTGGCTTACGCTTACGCAAATTATCCTGGCCCCCGACAAACTCCGCTGGCCGCTACCGGACCGGACCGCCGGCATCAATTTCACCTGGCCCCTCCTGGAAGCCGCCCGCGACCAAAACCTGCGGGTTTACCTCGTAGGCAAAGAGACTGAGAGCGAAATCACCCTCGTCGCCAAACGCATCTCCGAACGGCTACCTGGCATCATGATTGTTGGCACCCGAACCGGTGTCGACCCCGCCAGCCGCTACCGGCACGTCTCCGATGCCTGGCTTGAACGCCTCGAAGACAGCGTCCGGCTCAGCCGCGCCGACCTCATCCTCGTCGGCATGGGTTTCCCGCTCCAGGAGAGAGTTTGCGCAAAGCTCGCCTCGGCCTTGCCTCATGGGGTGTTCGTGGGCGAGGGTGGGACTTTCGACTACGACAGTTTCGGCGGCCCCCGCCACAAAGCCCCCGCAGCCGTTCAGCGGGTGGGGCTCGAATGGGCCTGGCGGCTCATGCTCGAGCCTCGCCGCATCATCCGGCAGCTCGCCATTCCACGCTTCATCTGGCGCGTTTGGCGCAGCCGCTAAAGGCTATAGGCAATCTTGAGGATTTGCTCTCGGCTCAGCTTAGCCGCGCCCTCAATGCTGTACCAAGTGCCATGGTTGACCCAAGTGGCTTGGTTGTTGTTAAACAAATAAATCGTCAGCCCCTGCGCTTGAACTGTCGCGTAGTCATCGGCCTTCTTGGCGACAAAGTTATCGAGCAAAGAACTCGAGTCCCAAGTGGTCCGGGTTTGGGCAATCTTGAGCAGGCCCGCCACACTTGGGCTCGAAAAACTCAACGTTACCACTCCCGGAGCGGTATCGGTATGGGCTAAATTATAGCTTGACGGCACGTAGCCGGGCAGCGACGCCGCTAGCCCCGCCTTACTACTGGCCGCCTGCAATGCTAGCTTTGGGTAATTTTGCACCCACACGTAGCCAGCCATAAGGACTACAGCGGCGGCCGTAGCCAAAACACGGCCACTATGCGGCGACAACGCCAAATGCGACCGCCCCGCTGGCTTAAAGGCGGCGGCGGGCTGCGTCTCGGCTGCGGCAGCGACCGGTGGGGCCAAGCGCGTCATGGCCTCATGGTGGGTCGCAGCAAGTGCAGGCAGCTCCGGGCCGGCCGACCGGATCTTCGCCGCCGATACCACGGCGGCCGCGGCTGCCGACGCGCCCACCGCCACCGGCTCGTGCCGATGCCCCAACAACCGCGACTGCGCCGGCTGCCCGGCAAACTTGTTAATTTGGGCACTGCGCGCATATTGCTTAGCTTGGCTAAGGCGGCCATTGATTTCCGCCTCGTGGCGCTCGTGGGCCGTCGACTTAGGCAAGGGGGCCGGCGTGTGCCGCGCGGGGTGCACAATTGCCGCGGCAACGGGCTTTTCGGCCTTAGCCGGCTCGGGGGCCTCAGACGCCCGCAGGTCCAGCACGTGCGCCGGCTTTACTCGGCTATGCAGATCGCCCGCCGACTTCGACACCGGCCGGGCCGCAACTACCGCCGACGTGCCAGATGCCCCCCGACGCGGAGCCATATCCATGGCCAGCTTCTTCGGGGTGGCTGCGGGGGTGGCTGGGGTAGCGCCTGAAGCGCTTTGGCCCGAGGCCGACAAATTACCGCACACCGAGCAATAATCCTGCCCGCCAATCTTGATAGGCGAAGTCTCACGCTGGCATACTCTGCAATTCACGCCGGTCTTGTCCACAATTTATTGTGCTTATGTTACAACATTTACGCGCCGGAGAGAAGGGCTCGCGCGCATTATGGTAATCTAGACAAAACGAAGGGGACGACATCATGCAAGACGACCGAGCCTGGGACCGCATCGTAGACGCCATCGAAACTAAATTTGGGCTCATAAAACACGGCCGGAGCACCCGCCCGGTTGAGGACGCCCCGGAGCTCACCGAACACGTGTCATTCGTGGTGTTTGACCGCGACGGCGAGCGCTACAAGGTCGAGCGCATCCAGGGGCCTGCCATCATCGACCGCAAAACCATGGGGGCGCGCAAAGCCGGCGCCGTCACCCACATCCAAAACGTCTACGACCCGCACGAAGTCAGCCTGCGCACCAATCTCTACCGGGATAATGGGGGAGACTGGGACAGTATCAACCCCAGCACTTTGGGGCTGTAGACTGCGGGCATCAACCCTTCCCGATCTTTTGCCGCACATAAGGTGTTTTTATACCCTATACAGTTTCGCGAGTATTAACCCTCATTCTCCTCAAGCATCTTGTTTTACCCCCAGCAAAAAGGTAAAATAAAGCCCATGTCAAGCGCCACCCCCCTCCCAGCAACCCCTGTCCGTGTTCGTTTTGCCCCCAGCCCCACGGGCTTACTGCATGTCGGTGGTATTCGCTCAGGCCTGTTTAACTGGCTGTGGGCGCGCCACAACGGCGGCGTGTTTGTGCTACGCATCGAAGACACCGACCGCGCCCGGCTCGTGGAGGGCGCGCTCGAACAAATTCTCGACACCCACGACGCCCTCGGCATCACACCCGACGAATCCCCGCGCCACGGCGGCCCCTACGGCCCCTATCTCCAATCCGAGCGGCTAGCTATCTACCGCGACCACGCCCAAAAGCTGCTCGCAACCGGTGCCCTCTACCGCTGCTGGTGCACCCCCGAGCGCCTCACCAAACTGCGCGAAGCCGCCCAAGCCGCCGGCACCGCGTTCAAATACGACCGCCACTGCCTCGTGCCCGAAAACCAGGGCAAGGCAACGGAGCCCCATGTGCTGCGTTTCCGCATCCCAGGCATCCCCGATTCCATCGGCTGGGACGACGCCGTCCGCGGCCGCCTCGATTTTAACCTCACCGAACTCGACGACTTCGTGGCCATCAAGGCCGACGGCTACCCGACCTACCATTTCGCCAACGTGGTCGACGACCATCTTATGAAAATCTCGCACGTTTTGCGCGCCGACGAATGGCTCCCGAGCACGCCCAAGCACCTACTGCTCTTCGCCGCCTTCGGCTGGGACGCGCCCATTTACGCGCACCTGCCCGCGGTCCTCGGCCCCGATGGCAAAAAGAAGCTCTCCAAGCGCGATGGTGCCCAAAGCGTGCAAGAATACGTCGATGAGGGCTACCTGCCCGAAGCCCTCCGCAGCTTCCTGGCCTCACTCGGCTGGAACGACGGCACCACGCAGGAGGTCTACACTACCGACGAACTCGTTGAACGCTTTTCCTTGGAGCGCGTCCAAAAAAGCCCGGCCAAATTCGACAAAGACCGCCTCACCTGGGTAAACGGCTACATGATCCGCCAACTGCCACTCCCCGAACTCCTCCAGCGCAGCGCCAAGTTCTGGCCACCCGAAAGCGAAAAATTCGATGACGACGGCAAACTCGCCGCCCTCGAACTCGTCCAGGAGCGCCTCAAGTTCTTGAGCGAGCTACCAGAACTCACCGGCTTTTTCTTCACCGACCCCGACCCCAAACTCGCCGTCTCCATGCTGCCGCACCAGCGAACCGACCAAGCCGACTTC
This sequence comes from uncultured Candidatus Saccharimonadales bacterium, assembly GCA_964530365.1. GTDB lineage: Bacteria > Patescibacteriota > Saccharimonadia > UBA4664 > UBA4664 > CAZGZY01. Next base: position 12,713 of record CAZGZY010000006.1, on the reverse strand, counting down.
GCCAAATGGCTCACCGCCAGCATTAAAGCCATCTCCGAGCTAGACGACGAGGACTTCAAGGCCGAAGCCTTAAACCAGCTCTTCCGCGATAAAATTGCCATCGAGCTTGGTCTCGGCAAAACCGTAGGGCCAATGTTTACCACCCTGCGCATCGCCCTCACCGCCTCTAACGCCACCCCGCCACTCTTCGACACCATGGCAGTACTTGGCTACGAGACCGCCCTCCGCCGTCTCAAAGCCGCCTTGGCCCTGCTCGTCAAAGCATAATATCTCAAAAAAATTGCATGCGAAATTATGGCTTGTGTAAAGCAAAAACTCACATATTTTCCCCTGACAAATGGCTCAAGAAAGCCAACAGGTTTGACAAGGTCAGCTCACCTGTCCTATAGTGCAGACACTTAAGGTAAGTGAGGTCAGAAAGCCCATGAGTGTTAAATTTTACGATGTAAAGACACGCGCGTCAGTCGAAGTCCCCGAGAGCGACGTTTCCAAGACCAAGTACGAGCGCACCACTGCTGCTGGCAAAGTCCAGGTCCGCTACGCCCTGCGTGGCAAGTACGACGGCCGCAACCTCACCAAGTTCGTCGGCCAGGCCGACTGGGAAGCCTTTAACGGCCCCGTCGTCTAACCCAACCCGCGTTTCTTACAAAAAACGGAGCCAACCGGCTCCGTTTTTTGTTGTATAGTGGGGGCATGACAGCCGAAACAAACACTCCCCAGACACAAGCCAACGAAACAGAAGCCAAACCGACTCCGGAAGACCTCACGGCCGACGCCCTCGTGGCCCCGCCGACGCGCAAGGGTTGGTTTAAGCGCCACTGGAAGCCGCTGGTGGTCGTGGCGGCCGTCCTGGTGCTCGGCGGCGGGGGAGCGCTGGCCTGGACCCTCACGCACTCCAAACCGGCCCCCAAAGTCGCGGCCACCGCAACGCCCAAACCCAGCCCCACACCAACGCCCGCCCCGGCCACCTTGGCCTCGCCGCTCTCCGGCCTCCAGGTGTCGCCGGCGCTGGCCGACCGGCCCATCACGGGCGTGGTGATCGAAAACCACCCCGACGCCCGCCCACAATCCGGCCTGCAAGACGCCGGCGTGGTGTACGAGGCTAACGCCGAGGGCGGTATCACCCGCTTTGAAGCCTTCTTCCTGGAGAACCGCCCGGCCGTGCTTGGGCCAGTCCGCTCCGTGCGCACCTACTTCGTCGATTGGGCCCTGGAGTTCAACGCCCCGCTAGCCCACGCCGGCGGCAACGCTGACGCCATGGACCTCATCGTTCCCCTCGGCATGAAGGACATGAACGCCCTCAGCTTCGCCTCCGACGGCTTCTACCGCGCCCACGACCGCAACGTGGCCTCCGAGCACACCCTCTACACCACCTCGGACAAACTCGATGCCCTAGAGCTTCGCCTTGGTTTCGCCAAGCCGTCCAACTTCGCGCCTAGCCCCCGCAAGCCCGACGCGCCCAACCCCTCAGCCCCACACCCCAACATCCACATCGACTTCTCCTACACCGGCTACCAAGTCGACTACCAATACGACCCCACCACCAACAATTACGCCCGATCGATGGCCGGTGCGCCGCACATTGACCGCAACACTGGCAAGCAAATCCAGGTAAAGAACATTGTGGTGGAAATGATGCCCACCAGCTACGGCACCACCCGGGCCGGTGAGCAAACCGTCATCATGCAAACCGTCGGCAGCGGCCAGGGCTGGGTGATGCGCGACGGCGACGTCGTGCCGGTCACCTGGAAGAAAGACGCGCACGGCGTCCGCACACAGCTCCTCGACGCCTCCGGGGCCAACGTACCGCTCGACGCCGGCAACACCTGGTACGAGATCGTCCCCCAAGGCAAGACGGTGTCGTTCTAGCCCTGGCCTAACTACCGTGCAACATCCAGCGGCGCACCCGCCAACAAGTCAAACCCGCGCAAAACCGCCCGGTATTCCGCGTCGCCGCCTACCTCGTTTTGAACCGCTTCGTCATTCGGCAATAGCTCCGCCCGACGCTCCACCACCTCCGCCCGAGACATCCAATCGTACCGCGAGTGATCCTCGGGCTGGATGCTAATGCGCTCCACGGGCTCCACGAACTGGGCAAAATAAATTACTTCGATCGTGTGCGAGCCTTTAACCATATTCCGGTAGGTGAACACCGCAAACGGGTCACCCACCCGAACCGTCATGTCTAGCTCTTCGGCAATCTCACGTTTGAGCCCCACAACCATATCTTCGCCAAAATCGATGTGGCCACCTGCCAACTCGTAGACCCCTGGAAGAAATTTCTTGGTATCGGCCCGCTTGGGCAAAAAAACCTTGGTAACACCATCGAATTCATGGTGGATAAAAGCGCAGGCACTCATTACTTGTTGGCCAATGGCCGGGGTTTCGCTATCGTGGCTAATTTTTGTCATGCCGCCAATATACCTCACGAAGCTCCATAACCCCAAAATTTGACCCGATATGCCGCTTATGGTAAAAAGGGGTCAGATGAAGGCTAAAACAAAAAGGCGTCTCATCCACGTCATTACCAAGAAAAAGCTCGTCAAAAAGAAAACTTCAAAACACGTTTTGAGGACGTTTCTGATTGGCCTGGCCACCATTTCGATGGGTTCGCTGGCTTACGCGATTACCCTAAATAAGCCGGTGGTGAGCGTGGCCGTACATTCCAGCGCCGCTAGCGGCATCCAATTCAAAGCGCCGGAAATCGCCGCCGCCCCCACGCCCCAGCCCGCCGCCGGCCCTGCCGCTATGACCGGCCGCGGCTCCTGGTACGCGCTGGGCCTACCCGAACCCGACGCCCTCACCTGCGCCTCCCGCCCCTTCCAGCGCGGCACGTACCTGCTCGTCAAGGACCTCTACAACAACCGCACCATGGTCTGCCGGGTCAACGACTACGGCCCCGAAGCCTGGACCGGCCGCATCATCGACCTATCGCGCGGCAGCTTCCGGCAAGTTGACGACCTCGGCCGCGGGACCATCCCGGTGGAGCTACGGGTCGCCTCCGGGCCCAGCGGCAGCAACCTGCCAATTGAAAACGACATCGTGATGGCCGTAGTCGGCTACAACCTCTGCCACAGCAATCACACCGCCCAATACTGCGAGCAGCACCGGCAGGACTAGGCGCTACTTAACGCTTAGCAGCTCCACCTCAAACGTCAAAGTCGAGTTGGCCGGGATACTGCCGTTAGCCTGAGCGCCATAGCCCAACGACGGCGGAATTACTAACTTGCGCTTGCCCCCAACCTTCATGCCGACTACACCCTGGTCCCAACCCTTAATCACCTGGCCGGCCCCAAGCTGGAAATCAAACGGCTGGTTGCGGTCGTACGATGAGTCAAACTTAGTACCATTGGCCAAGGTCCCAATGTAGTTGACCGAAACGGTCTTGCCGCTCACCGCCTCATCGCCCGTCCCAACCACCTCATCGGTGCTCACCAGCTCACCCGGCGACGTAGCCGCTGCTGGCGCCGGCGACACCGATGCCGAACTCGAACCTGAATTTGAACTTGAACCATTATGTAATACCATCACTGCTCCTACAATTAACCCAATAAGCGCGATGGATGCCACCACGACCAACACTCTCGTTGCCACAAGTCTCACTCCAATTACGTTCTTGATTGTAACATGAGCTGGCTATGGGTCGATTTAAGCATTAGAATTATGGTATGCAGGACCAACCCAACCGCTTCATCCGGCAAAGCCTGGCGTTATTTTTTATCGTGTCGCTCATCCCGGCACTCGTCGTTGCCGCTATCTGGTATCTCAATAGCCAAACCAGCGGCCGCACCGTTCTCGACTTCCAATCCTACGTCCTCCCGGTCATGACCCTGGGCGTTCTACCGGCCATCATCCTTAGCTTTGCCTTCGCCGAACTTCTAGCTCGGCCCGTCCGGCGGATCCACGCCGCCGTGCTCGAGCTCGCCAAAGGCAATTTTAAGGCCCAGTTTAAAACCGGCGGGGCAGGCGAGTTCACCGAGATCGCCAAAGCCCTCGACCAAGTCGCCACCAAACTCCAGCAAACCCTGTCGCAAGCCGCCTCCGAAACCGCCCTCATTGAAGCCGAACGCAACAAGCTCCGCGGCGTCCTCAACTCCATGACCGACGGCGTTTTCGCGCTCGACCACGCCGGACGCATCATCTTGTTTAATAAAGCCGCCTCGGAAATCACCGGCCGCACCATCGAAGAAGTTGCCGGCCAACTAGCCGAAAAAGTGATGCCGTTCCGCTCCCATGGCGAACTCATCATGACCCGTTGGCTGGCATCCGCCCCCGGCACCGAGCACAAAATTGGCCAATGGAAAGGGCTAGAGCTCTACCGCGCCGACGGCCACAGCCTCTATGTAAATGTCCAGGCGGTTGTACTCAACGACGACCCCAACGGTATCGCCGCCCTCGTAACCTTCCACGACCTCACCAAAACCCGCCAGCTCGAAGACATGAAGGTCGACTTTGTAGCACTCGCCGCCCACGAGCTCCGCACCCCGCTCACCGAAATTAAAGGTTACCTCGATATTCTCACGCACGAAGCCAAAGGCCTGTCTAAAACCAACCACGAATTCCTGCAACGGGCCATCACGAGCGCCAACCAACTCGGCGGCCTCATGCATAACCTACTCAACGTCTCGCGCATTGAGCACGGAGAGCTTGGCTACCGGCCGGAGAAAATCGACTACCTCGCCTTCATCGCCGGGATTGTGCAAGAGACCCAAAACCGAGTTGGCCAGCAGCTCCGTGACATCCGCCTGGTTGCCCCCGTGCAGCTACCCAGCCTCATGGTTGACCCTATCGCCCTCCGCGAAGTTATTGTTAACTTGGTCGAAAACGCCATCAGCCACACAGCACCTACCGCCGGCCAAATCACCATCACCGTCCGCCACCACCGAAGCGAAGTCGAGACCGCCATCGCCGACAACGGTGTGGGCATCCCGGCCGACGCTATACCGCATCTATTCACCAAATTCTTCCGCGTCAATGAAATGAAATCCACCACCCACGGCACCGGCCTTGGCCTCTACATCTGCCGCTCCATCGTTGAGACCCACGGTGGCCAAATCTGGGTTGACTCGGTAGAAGGCAAGGGGAGCACCTTCACCTTCACCCTGCCCCTCAAGGCAGTTGCACATCCCACCTCGACAGAGGATAATACAAGCACTACAAGTACCATCACCAGGGGAGCCCATGGCTGGATCAAAGACCATCCTATTCATTGAAGACGACCGGCCCATTGCCGAAATGTATTCGCGCGTCTTAGAACGCGAGGGTTACCAGGTAGAGTTTGCTTATAACGGCGAGGAAGGCCTCAAGAAGGCCCAAGCCAAGCATTATAACCTCATTTTGCTCGACATCATGATGCCCGAAAAAACCGGCATCGAAGTACTGCGCGAACTCCGCGGCGACGACGGCAAAGGCAGCCCCGACACCAAAATTGTTATCTTAACAAACCTCGCGCAAGACAAAACCAGCCAAGAAGCGCTCAAGTCACAAGCCGATGGCTACATTATCAAGGCCGATATTGTACCAAGCCAACTGGCGGGAATCGTCGCGAAACTTATTTAATCGGTTTGTCTTGAGCAAATTGACAAAAATAACAAACATAAGCGCTACCAATACTGGAATAATGCACTAAGCATTTTCTTCCTTCCAATGGGAGAATACCTTACGTGCTCAGGTATTTTTCGAGCATAACAACGCCATCAGCTACGTCTGATCGCGACACGCGCACTACTGGTATCGATCTTTTCCTAACGGGACGGATCGATGCTTGTTTTGGGGCTAACCCCGCCCAGTCCGCCTTTGCTTGCGATGCGCCAGGGAAGACAAGAGAGCAGCCCCAATGAAGGCTGCCCCAATCAAACCCGTCACCGCCTCCGGCACATCATACGCCAACCCCACCGCTAGCAGCACAGCCAGCGCCCCCACCGCGTAATGCACCCCGTGCTCCAAATAAACGAACGCCCGCAGGGTATCACGGCGCACCAGCCATACCGTTAGCTCCCGCATAAACAGCGCACCGATGCCTAGGCCAAACGCGATGATTAGCACATTGTTGGTGATAGCAAACGCCCCCACCACGCCGTCAAACGAGAATGACGCGTCCAGCACCTCAAGGTAGATGAACAAAGACAACGCCGCCCGCCCCGTCGCTACCCGGCCGGGTGCGCCCGCCCCGCTCAAATGCTCAAACCGCCGGCTCAGCCCCCGCACCACCAAGTAGGTCGCCAGGCCAGCCGCCCCCGACGAAGCCACGCGCGTCGAATCGTTACCCGCCCAGGTGTACGTCACGGCCAGCAGCGCCACGAGCGCCACCAGCACCGAGAAGCTCTTAACCCGCCCGGCGCGCGCCAACGGCTGCTCCAGCCGCGCGATCCAGTGCACCTGTTTGGTCTCGTCGATTAGAAAATCCAAAAATACCATGAGCAAGAACATGCCACCAAAAGCCGCGATCGCCGGGTGCGCTAGTACCAGCACGTGGGCATATTCGCCCGGGTGGTGCAGCGCGAGATCAATGACCGCGCCAAAGCCAATCCGCGCCGTTGCGGCCACAATAACGATAGGGAAGAGCAAACGCATACCGGCCACTGCCACCAGCAAACCCACGGTCATAAACATCCGTTGCCAAAACGCGCTCATGCGCCGCAAAACTGTAGCATTCATAATGGCGTTGTCAAACGATAACGACACCTCCAGCACCGCCAGAATGGCTACGCTCATGGCCTGTTGCCACCCCCCGAGCACATAGGCCAGCCCCACTCCCAGAACCAAGACAATTATCGGAATGCGGAAATTCATACCAGCTCACCTGCCATCTGGGCCATTAGTGCCACCCGCTGGGGCCCGGATAGGGGAGTGACGGCCCGGCGATTGCGCGGATTCTCCAAAAACGAATGGATTATCCGATAGCGATCGAGATCGAACCGGTGCGCTTCGCTCTTGGCCTCGGTAGTGCCGTCCTCAAACTCGCGCAGCACCGCCACCAAGCACCAATTATCCACCACAAACCCGGCCGAACCCTCCGCGTCCGGATGCCGCTCGGCAATCAACACCGCCCCCGGGTAGGGCCAGGCTGCCACCCGCTGGCGCTCAAATGCGGCCGCAAACCGCCGGTTGTAAGCCACGGCCGGCTCTACGCCCTCGCAAGCCCGGTCGCACTTGCCCAGCTGCGATTGGAAGCAGGCGCGTGCCGTGCGCTCCAGGCCCATTAGCTTAGGGCAAAGGCGGTAGCGCATGGCCGCCGCGTGGAGCGCCTGCCTAGCCCGCGCTTGGGTCGTGTAAACCGCCAGCACCCGCGAGACATCGGCGACGCTGGTCTCGCGGGTATCCTGCAGCTCCAAGCCCGCGTAACCTTCCGGCGTAGTCGTAGCCAGCACCAGCGTCATCTGCCCGCGTTGCCGCAGGGCCCGGTTGTACAGCGGCTGCAGCTCCTTCACCAGCTCCGACTCCAACAATAGCGCACTGAGTTCGCCCGGCGTCGCGATCGCCCGCAGCCGTTTCACCTGAGTGGCTAATTTTTGCTCTTTGCCATGCTCGTAATCGGAAGCGAAGTGGCTCATTACCCGTTTTTTCACCGTTACACTCTTACCGACGTACAAGGTCGCCCCTTCTTCACCCTCAAAAATATAAACGCCGGGCCCTTCCGGCAACGCCTCCACCTGGGCCAAGTCCAGATGGCTCGGCAGCGACGGCGTCCCGAGCTGCGCCTTAACCGCCGCCTCAACTGTGTCCAAGTCAAACTCTGCCAAGCATAACTGGTAAAACTGCCACAGACAATGCGCGTCGTCAAAGGCCCGGTGCCGACTCGGCGCCTCCAAGTTGTGCCGGGCAATCAGGTCGCCGAGTTTGTGGGCCCGAAACTGAGGGAACAGCCGCCGGCTCAGCCGCACGGTGCACAATAGCGGCGGACGAAAGGCCACGCCCAACCGCTCAAACTCATGCTTCAAGAACGAAAAGTCAAATCGCACGTTATGGGCCACAAAAATCGCGCCGTCCATAATATCGGCCAGTTCCTGCGCAATTTCTGCAAACCGCGGAGCCCCTGCCACATCGGCGTCAGTAATGCCGGTCAGATTCGTAATGAACGCCGGGATATCCTCGTCGGGGTGCAGCAATGTTTGGTAGGTCGCCACCACCCGGCTGTTTTCCACCCGTACCACACCCACCTCAAGCACCCGACTGGTAAAATGGCTACCACCGGTGGTCTCAATATCGACAAACGCTAGAGGCTGGCTAAGAACACTATTCACAATCCCTATCATACCGCACGAATAATGCCCCTCCGCCCTAGAAAGCGGTCCTAAAGCTCTGGCAGCTCCGGAAACACCTGCCGCATCAAGCCGTACACGTGGTTGCGCACCGACTCGGGCGTGTGGTTGTCGGTCGGCAGTACAATCACGCCCGCACCCGGGTCTTCAGCGCGCCTGAGCGTCCCAAATTTGTGCCCGTGATCCCGCTCGTTACGCTCAATAATCTCTTCAATCGTGTGCTCGTGCGACCGCTCGGCCGCAATATGGGGAGCCACGGTCAACAACAATTTAAGTGGCGCGTCCGGCGTGACAGTGTGGGTAATATCGCGGCCATCGATCAGCACGTAGCCGTCAAATTCGTTCACCTGGCGGCGGGTGATCGCGTCGCAAAACTGGCGCACCGGCAAATGCCCGGACACAATCGACGCGCCCGTGCCAACCCCCGGACCCTTGAGCTGGTCGTCCACCGAGGCCGCGGCCCCGTCCAGCCACACCATCCCGCCATGCATTTCCACCCGGCGCGCGCGGGCCAATTCCAGCAGCCGGCCGGGTTCCATGGCACGCACCAGGTCCAGCGCCTCGCGGTTCACCTCGGCCACCGCTTTGGTGCGTTTGGCCTTCACCTGTCCGCGAACGCGGTCGAGCGCCGCGTATGCTACCGCCCGGTACAACGAACCGGTCGAAATGTGCAGCACCGGCACGCCCTTGAGCCGCATCAATTGGGACAGCTCATCAATCAGCCGGCCCTTACCGGTGGCTGTACCGCCGTCTATGGCCACCACCCGCTGGTTTGTAAGCTCTATATCCATCGTGAGCTATTCTGCCATGTTTTATGCACCCAGTCAAACCTTATTTTGGATTTTTCACGCCCGTTTGTGTCATAATACCCCCATGAACAAACCATCAGTTGCACTCATCGGATATGGCGTCGAAGGCCAATCCTCCCTCAAATACTGGCAAACCAAAGGCGCTGAAATCACCATCTGTGATGCCCGCCCCACACTCGACGCCCCCGAAGGCGTCTCCACCCAGCTCGGCCCCGATTACCTCAAAAATCTGGACCGCTTTGACATAATTATGCGTACAGCCGGCCTCAACCCCAATCTCATTTTGGCAGAAAATCCCCGTGTTAAGCCAAAAATCACTACTCTCATTAACGAATTCTTGCGAATTTGCCCCACCAAAAACGTCATCGCCATCACCGGCACGAAGGGAAAGGGGACTACCACCACCCTAATCGCCAAAATGCTCGAGGCCACCGATAAAACCGTGTTCGTGGGCGGCAACATTGGCGTCTCACCGTTTGATTTCCTAGATAAACTCACGCCCAATAGCTGGGTGGTACTCGAGCTCTCCAGCTTCCAGCTCTACGATGTGCAACACAGCGCCCACATCGCCGTCTGCCTCATGATCGTCCCTGAGCACCTCAACTGGCACACCGACATGGCCGACTACGTTAACGCCAAAGCCCAGCTGTTTGTTCATCAAACCAAGGATGATATTGCCATCTACTTTGCCGACAATGCCGACTCCAAGCACATCGCAGAGCATAGCCCCGGCGCGAAGATTAGCTACTTTGCCGAGCCCGGCGCGCATCTGGAAAACGACGCCATTGTGATCGACGGCCAGCAAATCTGCGCCACCGCCGACGTCAAGCTGCTTGGCGCCCACAACCTCCAAAACGCCTGCGCTGCCACTACGGCCGTCTGGCAAGTGGCGTCCGACGCTAAGGCTATCCGCTCTGTACTCACCACCTTCGCCGGCCTTGAGCATCATATTGAGTTCGTACGCACCCACGGCAAAATCGATTACTACGACGACGCCTTCGGCACCACGCCCGAGACCACCATCGTCGCCATTGAGGCGCTCCCTCAGCCCAAAGTGCTCATCCTCGGCGGCGGCAGCAAAAACTCCAACTACGACGAACTCGCCCGGGTTATTAAGGCCAATGACATCCGCCGAGTGGTTCTCATTGGCAATACCACCAACCCCGACCACATCTGCGCCACCCCCGACATCGAAGCCGCTCTGCGCGCTCAGGGCGTCGCACACGTTACCTCGCTCGTTCGACCCGGCGGCTGCACCATGGCTGAGATCGTTGAGACTGCCCGCGCCGCTGCCAAACCTGGCGACGCCGTGCTCCTCTCCGCTGCCTGCACCAGCTTCGACATGTTTGCAAATTATAAAGAGCGCGGCAAGCAATTCCAGGCTGCGGTAAAAGCGCTCTAGCCAACCCAGCCAAAAGCCGCCTAACTTCGCCCCAACACGTGCTTGAGCCGGGCAATCACCGGTTGCTCCGGCTGCACCACCACAGCGCGCTTCGCCGCCAGCCGATTTATGAGCTCCTCAATCCAATGATAATGGGTGCAGCCCAGCACGATCACATCCGCACCCGCATCGCATACCGCATTAACTTGCTCTTCCACCTGCGCCTCGTCTAGCTCATCATGTTCAATCAGATAAGCCCATCGGCTGCAATCCGGCTCCAGCACCGTCACCCCCGCTGCATACGTCGCCTTCAGCCAGGCATACCGCTCGCTCCGAAGCGTGGCCGGCGTCGCGCACACCGCGATCACGCCGCTCTTAGTCGCCTCCGCCGCCGGCTTCACCATCGGCTCAATGCCCACCAGCGGCACACTCAAACGCTCCCGCAGCGTTGCAATGTGGTTGGTCGTTACGGTATTGCAGGCAATCACGATTACCTCGCAACCCTGCTTCACTAAATCTTCCAGGATTGGCAGTGCAAACCCCAGCACCCGGGCTGGGGTTTTGTCAGCATACGGCACATGCTCGGTGTCACTTGCAAACACCACATCGTCGTTCGGCAATGCCCTCTCGATAGCTCGCGCTACCGAGAGCCCGCCAATGCCCGAATCAAATACGCCGATTTTGCTCATACTACAAGCTTACGCTAGTAGCAGGTATTCGGCCACGGACTGCAACCCCGCTCGTCGTAGAGCATTTGGGCACGCATGTCCTGCTCGGCCGGCGACGCATCCGACGGCAGGCCGGAGCCGCCCACGCCACGCCAGGTCCCGAGTGAGAACTGGTAGGCGCCGTAGTACCCGTTGCCGGTGTTGGTGGCGTAATTACCGCCCGCCTCCCGCATGCGAATCCGCGCTAGTATCCCTGGAGCACCGTCCGCGTAATTTGCTGCCGGTCGCGCCACACTAACGGTCGTAACGTTACTCGCCGGCTGCGCCACCACTCCCTCAGGCAATGGCCGCGGCGTAGTTGGGCCATCTGGCACCACCAACTGCTCGCCGGCATATATAAGGTTTGGGTCAGTGAGCTCCGGGTTCACGTCCCACAGCGGCTGCCAGCTAGCTAGGTTCTCATCAGCCGCGATAATCGACAAACTATCACCTTCCTGCACGACATACGTCTTCGGAGTCGGTACCGGGGCCACCGCTTTTACGACCGCTTTAGGCGTTGGTTTTGGGCTGGGCTTTGGCGTCGGGCTCGCGGTGGCCGCGCCCGTAAACATAGCCACCAAGTTCAAGGCGGCAAATGACGAGACAAATATATTGTGCATTTCACTCCTTCCCTCGTGTGGGTGACCGCAAGTCGTATGCTTAATCCACCCACAAGACGCGAAAATACGACACAGCTGCGAACACTACAGCAAATAAAAAATGTGTTCAATTAGGTGATTATACAAAAATTCTTATGTCTTACGGCACGCTATTTTAGGATAATAGCCAAAAAGAGTGCGTATGCCGCTTATGCTTAAAGCTATTAACTTTGTTTATCAAAACTGGCATAATTATATAGACATGCAATCTTAAATGATTCATAACATCTTTCCGTGGGTAAATTTTACCTCTGTACAATGAGTGGGTAGCATGTCCTCGTATATTACCCACGAGGGTGCCATGAAGTGAGCCATTGCATAACACATAGCGCTTCTGCTAACCTGTTGAGAGTGTGAATAAACCAACCACCCCAGTATCAGAACCAGCATCGAACGGTCGCTCCGACAGGGGCGATTTTTTTAAATTTCAGCCCGCCTTTCTAACGCTTTCGGACGGCGCCATTTTCCCTGGGTTCACACCCGCCTGGCAACCGGATGGCGCGGTCGGGGAAGTGGTATTTAACACCGGCATGACCGGCTACGTCGAAACCCTCACCGACCCCTCCTACGCCGACGAAATCCTCACCTTTACCTACCCGCTAATCGGCAACTACGGCGTCCCCAGCCCCGAAAGCTGGGAGTCGGCCAAAATGCACCTGCGCGGGGTAGTGATGAGCGAGCTCACCCTCGGCTGGAGCCACGTCGGCAGCTCAAGATCCCTCTTGGAGTGGCTCCGGGAGCAAAACGTACCACTCATCACCGGCGTCGACACGCGCGCTCTTACCAAATATTTGCGAACTCGCGGCACCATGACCGCCACCATTGGCATGGTTGCCACACCACCCAAGACCAACCCGCCACTCACTAAGGTCTCAATCGAACACCCAACTATTTAC